>NZ_JAAORG010000003.1:300000-580954 GCF_017696055.1 Prochlorococcus marinus XMU1406 | reverse complement strand
AAATAGATTAGGAATATTTATATATGTGAAAAAATTTATTTATTTGTTGAATAAATTTAAATTTTTTGAAAAAAGAAAAAAATATTCAACAAATAGATTTACTTTTTATTTATTTTTCAACAAATGATGTTTGTTTTTAATTGATTTCCACAGACACTATTTTTTTTGGATTTTAATATCCTAAGATTTTAGTTATATTTTTTAATGAAGGTTCAATGTTTTTTCTAAAAATAGCATCATTATTTTTTATAGCGCAATCAGGATCTTTTAAGCCATTTCCAGTAAGAACACAAACAATGGTAGATTCTTTTTGAATTCTATTTTTATTTTTAATCAGTCCAGCAACTGATGCTGCACTTGCAGGTTCACAAAAGATTCCTTCCTTAGCAAGGATTTTATAAGCATTTATTATTTCTTCGTCTGTAACTGACTGAAAATCTCCTTTACTTTCTTTCTTTACTTTTTTTGCTTTTTCCCTATTTACAGGATTCCCAATTCTTATTGCTGTTGCTATTGTCTCTGGGTATTTAACTATAATATTTTTTACTAATGGAGCAGATCCTTCTGATTGAAAACCCATCATAATTGGTAATTTTAAATTTCTTTTTATTTTTGAATATTCTTTAAATCCCATCCAATAAGCAGTTATGTTTCCTGCATTGCCCATTGGAATACAAAGCCAATCAGGAGCAATACCTAGGTCATCAACTATTTCAAAAGCTGCTGTTTTTTGTCCTTGTATACGATATGGATTAACAGAATTAACAAGCTCTATAGGGTGTTCTGAGGATAAATCTCTAACAATTTCAAGAGCTCTATCAAAGTTTCCATCAATAGATATTATTTCAGCGCCATACATTAAAGCTTGCGCAAGCTTTCCTTGTGCAACATATCCTTCTGGGATTAAAACATAAGGTTTTAATCCTCCCCTAGAAGCATATGCAGCAGCAGCAGCAGAAGTGTTTCCAGTACTTGCACAAATTACAGCTTCACGGCCTTCTTCTTTTGCTTTGCTTATTGCCATAGTCATACCACGATCTTTAAAAGAACCTGTTGGATTAAGGCCATCATATTTTAAAAAAACTTTTGTCCCATTTCCAATTAAATTGCTGATTGAATCGCTTAAAATTAGTGGTGTATTTCCTTCATTGAGGGAAATGATAGGAGTTTTCTTTGAAACTGGGAGATATTGTTTATAAGCTTCGATTAGACCTGGCCATCTTTTTTTTCTGTAATTGATACCTAGTTTATTTTTGATTTTATTTAATAACACCATGGTTGTTTAATTTTCTTTAATTTTTTCTAGAGGAGAATTGGTGAAAAAGGTTAATAATTCTGAAATTGATTCTACTTTATTCATAACTTTGCTCAAAGCGCTGACGTCTAAAATTACAGTTTTAGTTGGATATGCTTCAAAAAAATTTATTAGATTTATTTTTCCATTTCCTAAATTTATTCCTTGAATTACGCTCGCTCTAAGGGCTAACATTCCTGTTCTATCATCATTTGCCCTGGGTGGGTGGATAATAGATGAAAGTCTTGTTAAAAAAACGTTTCCTATTTCAGAATATACTAATTTGCTTGCAATCGTAATAGGGACTTCAAAATCTTTATTCAATACTTCTCTAATTTCTTTATTTGGAGACCCTGTAGATTTTAAAATTTTTTTTAATTTTCTTGTTGATTTACCTCCTTTAGCGAAAGATTTTAAAGAATTTAATTTAATTGTTCTTGAAAAGATGCTGTATGTAATCTTAATTTCTTCAGCAGCATTAGCTTTGGGAACGTTAAAGAAAAATGGAGAACTTGCTAAAATAAAAAATATTTTAAATATTAAAAATTTACTAAACTTCATTTAGATATTTGCACCAGCGGCAATCTTAACAAGTCTAACCATTCCTTTTTCAGTTACTTTTTTTGCAATTTCAATACCCATTTCTTTTGTATAGGGCTCATTAATAAGTCTAGGTACCCTTTTTAAAAAAATGTCAATCGAATAGCCAGGTACTTTTTGTAAAATCTCCAAAAAGTTTCTCAATGGCTCTACATACATTATAAGATCACTTAAATTGTTATTTTCGTTAATCGTGTTTAATTTAATTGATTTTGGAAGATAGTTATTCAAATTTTTCAATATTTTTAGGCTTAGTAAATCAATCTGATTTGTTAAACCTTCAATTATCTCTTTTCTAAGAAATCCTCCATTAGGGGAAAAGAGAAGATTTATAACTTCGTCTAAAAGTTTTTCTAAATCTAGATTTGTTTGCTTTGCAGCGTTAGAAAGCAGATCTTCTAAACGGTCCCATTTAAATTTTTTATTATCAAAAAGCATTTCTTTGAGACTTTCTCTTAATTGTGGATCAGGGTCTTCCATTAGTCTTTTTGCAAAATATGGATATGCTGCGCCTAATATTTTGAAGTTCGGATCTACGCTTAAAGCAATTCCTTCTAATGTAAGTAATGACCTAATTATAAGTGCATAATATGGAGGTAGCTTGAAAGGGAATTTATACATAACACCAGACATATCGTCTGTTACGCTTTTGAAATCCATTTTTGAAACTCCTTGTTCAACAGCGTTAATGAAAACATCTTGAAATGCTGGAACAATGGGTTCTAGATTAACTTCCTCTGATAAAAAACCTAATTTTACGAAATCTTGAGATAATTTATCGAAGTTTTTATTTACTAAATGTACTACTGCTTGAATTAATCCTGATCTAGATTCTCTGGAAACCTCACTCATCATTCCAAAATCTAGATAACATAGTCTTCCATCTTCCAAGGCTAATAAATTACCTGGATGTGGGTCTGCATGAAAAAAACCATGTTCTAAAAGCTGTTCTAAACTGCATTGAACCCCTATATTAATCATTTCATCAGGATTGATTCCTAAATTTTTTACGTCTTCTAAATTTGTTAATTTTGTACCGTCTATCCATTCCATTGCTAAAACTCTCCTTGAAGTTATTTCTTTGTAAATTTTTGGCACGGCAATCATTTTGTTATGTTTATGCATATCTCTAAATTTTTCTGCATTTGCAGCTTCGTTTAAATAATCCATCTCTTCAAAAACTCTCTTACCTAACTCATCAATTAAAGCAACTAGATCACTTCTTATTAATCCGATATTGTTTTTTAGCCAATAAGCAATGTTTCTCACTATGTAAAGATCTAAAGTAATTTGTTCTCTTAAACCAGGCCGTTGTACTTTTACTGCAATGATCTCTTCATTTTTTAATTTAGCTTTATGCACTTGCCCTAAAGAAGCAGCGGAAATTGGCTCTTTATCAATTTCTAAAAAAATCTCATTTATTTTGGACCCTAAATCTTCTTCAATCAATTCCATTGCTTTATCGCCATCAAACCCTGGTAGTTGATCTTGTAATTCAGATAATTCTTCTAGAAGAATTGCGGGAATTATATCTGGTCTTGTTGATAAAGCTTGACCTGCTTTAACAAATGCAGGTCCAAGTTCTACTAATAAATTTGTTAATTCTTTTGCTCTAAATCTTGCTTGCTGTTCATTTTTTAATCTTCCAGTTAGTTTGTCCCAACCAATACAAAAGATATAAGCAAAAATAGGTATGAGTGTTTGCCAAAGTCTTTTTAAAAGCCTTTTAGGATTTTTTTTGTAAATTTTAGAAATTGTATCTGGATCGTAATTTAAGAGACCAGATAACTCAATAAAATCAGTAAAATCTTCTTTCATTACTTTATATATGTAAAACCTTTATTTTTTTAAAAAAGAAGTTAATTTTTTTATATGGAAGATTTATCATGTTAATACAACTTAAAATAGAAAATATCGCCTTAATAGAAATTATAGAAATTAATTTTGAAAAAGGTTTGAATATCATAACTGGGGATTCAGGCTCAGGAAAATCGCTAATTTTGGATTCCCTAAATGCTTTATTTGGTGGAACTAATATACCTCTAAAGCATTTAATACGTCCAGGAAAAGATTTTTGCGTTGTCGAGGCAATATTTTCTTCTTCTTCCCAAATTAACAATTGGTTAATTAGTAATGGCTTTGAAATAAGTTCTTCAGAAATAAAAATTAAAAGAAAATCTTATAAAAAAAATAATAAAATTTTATCCAAATATACTCTTAATAATTGGCCAATTAATAGACAATCCTTAGAAAAACTTGGACGATTTTTAATAGATTTCGCAGGACAGTTTGATACTTTTATCTTTGATTCTTTAGATAAGAGAAGATTAATTATAGATGAATTATGTTCTCAAGAGTTAAGAGATAATAGTCAAAAGATTAAAAAAATATGGGGAGAAAGTGAAGTTTTAAAAGAATTAATGAATGAAAAAATAGAATCTTCTAGGATTCAAGAACAAAACAACTTGGCAATTAAACAAATGTTGCAGAGTTTAGAAGAAGCTGATTTAAATTCGAATGAAGAAATTTTAGAATTAGAGTTATTAGAAAATAAACTTGTAAATAATTTCGAAATTAATAATTCAATTAAATCATCATTAGAAAACTTAAATAATTTCAGTCATGATGAACCATCAGTAATGTTTTTAATAAATCAATCAATAAAAATTTTAAATAAAACAGCAGATTTCGATTTAAAGATTCAAAAATTTAGAGAGAGGTTATTAAATATTCATGACGATGTTGAAGATTTAATTTTTGCTCTAAACTCATATTTGCAAGACATAGAAAATTATGAATCTAATCTTCCAGAAATACAAAGAAGATTATTTTTTTTAAAAAACTTGGAGAGAAAGTTTTCATTGGATTTACCTCAATTAATTGAAAAGCGCGATCAATTAAAGACGTATTTTCAACAAAAGGACCAAGGTAATGAGATTTGCAAGATTAAAGCACAAATTGAAAATTTACAAAGCAATTTAAATTCTTTATTTGTTATTCAATCTACTGAAAGAAAAAAAATTGCTATACAGTTACAAAATTCAGTAATGTCAATTTTAAGTAATTTAGGATTAGAAAATGCAAATTTTTCAATTCAATTTTCTCAAGGTCAGCCTTCTTCTGATGGAATTGATAATATAAATTTTTTGTTTTCGGCTAATCCTGATCAAAAGCTTGCTCCCCTATCTAATGTTATTTCTGGTGGAGAAATGTCAAGATTCTTATTAGCAATAAAATCTAGTATTTCTAAAAAACCTAATACTTTCTTTTTAGATGAAATTGATAATGGCTTAAGTGGTAAATCTTTATTTTCTTTGGTTGAATTAATAAAAGAAATCTCTCAAGATCAACAAATTTTATGTATTACCCATCAGCCTTTTCTAGCGGCTGCAGGATTAGCTCACTTTAAAGTTAATAAAAATGTAATTAATGGAATAACTTATACTTCAATATCAAAATTAATTACAAAAAAACAAAGAAAACATGAATTAGTAGAACTCATTGGGGGAGGTTTTGGCGAAGCAAATGATTACGCTTCTAGACTTATTGAAAGGGCAGCTGCATAAAATAAAAAAAATTCCACTATAATAACTTCTTTAAATCAAAGTTAGATTTAAACATGGTCAAAAAAAATAATAATTGTTTTGAGGAAGGTAATTCGATCAATATTAGAGGAGCTCGTCAGCATAATTTAAAAAATATTGACCTCTCCTTACCTAGGAATAAATTTATAGTTTTTACTGGTGTAAGTGGCAGTGGGAAAAGTTCTTTAGCTTTCGATACGATTTTTGCTGAAGGTCAAAGAAGATATGTTGAGAGTTTATCAGCATATGCAAGACAATTTTTGGGACAAGTAGATAAACCAGATGTTGATAATATTGAGGGTTTATCGCCTGCTATTTCAATTGATCAAAAATCTACAAGTCATAATCCTCGATCAACAGTTGGAACAGTAACAGAGATACAAGATTATTTAAGGTTATTGTTTGGCCGTGCTGGTGAGCCGCATTGTCATCACTGCGGAATTCCAATTGCGCCTCAAACAATTGATGAAATGGTTGATCAAATTCTTTTATTACCAGAGGGGACAAGGTACCAGTTATTAGCACCTGTTGTAAGGGGAAAGAAAGGTACGCACACAAAATTAATAAGTGGATTAGCCGCTGAGGGATTTGCTAGGGTAAGAATTAATGGTGAGGTAAGAGAACTTGCTGATAGTATTGAACTAGACAAAAATCAAATTCATAATATTGAGGTAGTAGTTGACAGACTAATCGCAAGAGAAGGAATACAAGAAAGATTGAATGATTCTTTGCAAACTTGTCTCAAAAGAGGCGATGGTTTGGCAATAGTAGAAGTTGTGCCTAAAAAAGGGGAAAACCTTCCTCCTAATTTAGAAAGAGAGAAATTATACTCAGAAAATTATGCATGTCCTGTTCATGGTTCCATCGTAGAGGAACTTTCTCCAAGATTATTTTCTTTCAACAGCCCATATGGAGCTTGTCCAGATTGCCATGGTATTGGTTATCTAAAAAAATTTACTGCTGATAGAGTCATACCAGATAAAAAATTACCTGTTTATGCTGCAATAGCTCCTTGGAGTGAAAAAGATAATACTTACTATTTTTCTTTACTATATTCTGTAGGGCAAGCGTACGGTTTTGAATTAAAAACTCCTTGGCAGGATTTAAGTG
Organism: Prochlorococcus marinus XMU1406; assembly: GCF_017696055.1. Taxonomy (NCBI): domain Bacteria; kingdom Bacillati; phylum Cyanobacteriota; class Cyanophyceae; order Synechococcales; family Prochlorococcaceae; genus Prochlorococcus; species Prochlorococcus marinus. The sequence goes on along the minus strand of NZ_JAAORG010000003.1, from coordinate 574,366 downwards.
ATTTGCAAAAAAACGTACTACTTTTAGGATCAGATAAACCAATATTAATCCAAGCTGATAGTCGCTTTAAAACTTCTAGTGGTTTTGAAAGACCTTTTGAGGGAATTTTACCAATATTGGAAAGGCAATTGAATGAAGCTAATGGAGAATCAGTTAAACAAAAGTTAGAAAAATATTTAGAATTGGTACCTTGTAAGACATGTTCGGGAAAAAGACTAAGACCAGAGGCTTTAGCGGTTAAACTTGGTCCTTACAACATAACTGATTTAACCTCTACGAGTGTTTCTGAAACCTTAACTAATATCGAACGAATCATGGGATTAGGGAAGACAAAGAAGGAAAATATATCTTTATCAGAAAAACAAAAGCAGATAGGTGAGTTGGTTTTAAAAGAGATTCGTTTACGCTTGAAGTTTTTAATAAATGTAGGTTTAGATTATTTGACTTTAGATAGACCAGCCATGACTTTGTCTGGCGGTGAGGCTCAGCGTATTAGATTGGCTACACAAATAGGTGCAGGACTTACTGGTGTTTTATATGTATTAGATGAGCCTAGTATTGGTTTACATCAGAGAGATAATGACAGATTATTAGAAACATTAAAAAGTTTAAGAGACCTAGGAAATACTTTGGTTGTGGTTGAACATGATGAAGATACTATGAAATCCGCAGATTATTTAGTAGATATTGGCCCAGGGGCAGGTGTTTATGGTGGGGAAATTATTGCTAAAGGATCTTATCAAGATGTCTTAAATTCAGAAAGATCATTAACTGGAGCTTATCTTAGTGGTAGGAAGTCGATTCCCACTCCAAAAGAACGTAGATCATCCGTAAAAAAAAGTTTGATTTTAAATAATTGCTCTAAAAATAATTTAAAAAATATCTCTGTGGAATTTCCTTTAGGAAGATTAGTTTCTGTAACTGGTGTAAGTGGCAGTGGGAAAAGTACCTTAATAAATGAATTGCTTCACCCTGCATTGTGTCACTCATTAGGATTAAAAGTTCCTTTTCCTCAAGGTGTAAAAGAGTTAAAGGGTATAAAAGCAATTGATAAAGTTATCGTTATTGATCAATCTCCAATTGGGAGAACACCTAGATCAAATCCTGCTACTTACACAGGTGCTTTTGATCCTATAAGGCAGATATTTACTGCCACAGTAGAAGCAAAAGCAAGAGGTTATCAAGCTGGTCAATTTAGTTTTAATGTGAAAGGAGGAAGATGCGAAGCGTGTAAAGGCCAGGGAGTCAATGTTATTGAAATGAATTTTTTACCTGATGTGTATGTTCAATGTGAAGTATGTAAAGGAGCTCGTTTTAATAGGGAAACTCTTCAAGTTAAATATAAAGGTTTTAATATATCTGATGTTTTAGAGATGACTGTTGAACAAGCTGCAGAAACTTTCTCTGCTATACCTCAAGCTGCTGAAAGATTATCTACTTTGGTAGATGTTGGATTAGGATATGTCAAATTAGGTCAACCAGCTCCTACATTATCTGGAGGAGAGGCTCAAAGAGTTAAGTTAGCTACAGAATTATCAAAGAGGGCTACTGGAAAAACGTTATATTTGATTGATGAACCCACTACAGGTTTAAGTTTTTATGATGTACATAAATTAATGGATGTGATACAACGTTTGGTAGATAAAGGTAATTCAGTAATTGTTATTGAACATAATTTAGATGTTATTCGATGTTCGGATTGGATTATCGATTTAGGACCTGATGGAGGGGATAAAGGCGGAGAAATTATTGCAGAAGGTATACCTGAGGATGTAGCTAAAAATCCTACTAGTCATACAGCAAAATATCTTAAAAAAGTTCTAAAATAAGAAAATACTTGTTGTATTTCTTTGTAATTTAATTATCTCAGCAAAATGAAAGTCATATTTAGATGGGTATAAAATTAGTCTATAACTGCTTTTTTAAAAAATATAGTATAAAAAAATTTTAGAATCATAATGCTTTCTTAATATTTCCTTGGGAAATTCAGCTTATTTGTATTAAAGGCCGTTCATCGGAGGATTTGCTGAATGAGGTTGAAATTTTTACATTTACATTTACATGGTCTTATACGCTCCAAAAATCTTGAATTAGGCAGGGATGCAGATACCGGAGGGCAAACACAATATGTTTTAGAGTTAGTTAAAAGTTTGGCTAATACTGCAGAAGTTGATCAAGTAGATTTAATTACTCGTTTAATTAATGATCCTAAAGTAGACAATGAATATTCTCAAGAAGAAGAATTTGTAGAACCTGGAGTAAGGATTTTAAGATTCAAATTTGGTCCTAATAAATATTTGAGAAAGGAATTGCTTTGGCCTTATTTAGATCATTTAACTGAAGGACTTATCTCTTATTATCAAAAAAATAAAAAGCCAAATTTTATTCATGCACATTATGCTGATGCTGGATACGTAGGAGTTAAACTAAGTAAATCCTTAAACGTTCCACTTATTTTTACTGGCCATTCTTTAGGAAGAGAGAAAAAACGGAAATTGCTTGATACTGGATTAAAAACTAATCAAATAGAAAAGCTTTATTCCATAAGTAAAAGAATTGAGGCAGAAGAAAAAGCATTAAAGTCAGCAGATATTGTTGTAACAAGCACTAAACAAGAGTCAGTTTATCAATATTCCCAATATGCTTCTTTTTCATCTCACAAAGCTAGAGTAATTCCTCCTGGTGTTGATCATAAAAAGTTTCACCATATTCATTCGACAACAGAGACAGCTGAAATTGAGGATATGATGAAACCCTTTCTAAAAGACTCTACTAAACCTCCATTATTGAATATTTCTAGAGCTGTACGAAGGAAAAATATTCCTTCTTTGATTGAGGCATATGGAAGATCTGAAAAATTAAAAAGAAAAACTAATTTAATTCTAATTTTGGGTTGTCGAGATAATACTTCAAAACTTGAACCTCAACAAAAGGATGTTTTCAATAATATTTTTGAAATAATCGATAAATATAATTTGTACGGAAAGGTAGCTTATCCAAAAAAACATCTTCCAAGTCAGATACCTTCTTTATATAGGTGGGCTGCTAGTAGACGTGGTGTATTTGTAAATCCAGCTTTAACAGAGCCTTTTGGTTTAACCCTTCTTGAAGCTTCCTCATGTGGATTGCCAATAATATCAACAAATGATGGAGGACCAAAAGAAATTCGGTCAAAATGTGAAAATGGTCTTTTAGTAGATGTTACTGATATTAATGAGTTGAAAGTTATTCTTGAAAAAGGAATTTCTAATAATAATCAGTGGAAATTATGGAGCAAAAATGGAATTGAGGGTGTTAATAGACACTTTAGTTGGAACACTCATGTAAGGAATTATTTATCAATACTCACAGAAGAGTTTTCAAGGTCAAATAGCTTTTCTTCATCTGATATTAAGCATAGTTGTTTAAAAGGAAGTTCTTCGCTTATAAAACCCCATTGATCAAATACTTTTGGATCATGATGAAGAATTAGTTGATTATTTTGAGTTTTCTTTAGTTTGAAACCTTTTTTAGAAAGTTTTTTCATTAAGTTGGCAGTTTCTTCGAATCTTGATGCCATTGCATCAAGACTTAAGCAGTCACTTGTTAATCCATTATCTTTCCATGTAAAAAAACTCATAACAAACTTTTTAAAGATTTATTTTTAAAACTATACCTAAAATTACAAGTAATATGTTGATTTTCCAAAAATTTTCAACTATTTTTTCTTCCTTAATACCTTTTAGTTCAAAATGGTGGTGTAGTGGAGCCATTAGAAATATACGTTTACCTCTGTGAAATAATTTTTTTGTAATCTTAAAAAGCCCTACTTGAATCATTACTGATAATGATTCAATAATAAATATTCCTGAGAAAATAGATAAGGTAAAAACGCTATTGGTTAATAACGCTATAGAACCCAGAATTGCACCAATACTTAGAGATCCTGTGTCACCCATAAATATTTTTGCAGGATAACTATTGTACTTTAGAAATCCGAAGCATATGCCGGACATTGAAAAACATAAGACACTAAAAACAAAAAGATCTTGTTGTTCTTTCATTAATATTTCTGTTCCTAATCCATAAAAGACAATTCCACTGCATCCAGCTGCTAATCCATCTAGTCCATCAGTCAAATTTACTGAATTACTTATGCCAACAAGTACTAAAAAAGAAATTGGCAATATGAAAATATTCACATTGATTCCCCAGGAGTCAGATATTGTTATTAATGGATTTATAAAATTTTTTTCATAGGCTAACAATATAAAAAATATTGAGATGACACTTTGTTGGATTAATTTTTCTTTTGTTTTTAACCCCGTATTTTTATTGTTTTTAATACTTAAATAATCATCTAAAAACCCTATAATCAAGAATCCAAAAATAGTCAGGAATAAAAGAAATAATTTTAGAGAGCCTAGATTTATAGTTAATATTAAAAGAAAAATTAAAAAGGGGGTTATCATAAAAATCCCACCCATCGTTGGGGTATTACTTTTTTTATAGTGATTAGCAGGACCTTCAGCTCTAATATTTTGAAGTAAATTTAATTTTCTGATTATCTCTAGACCATTCTTTGTTGCGAATAAAGAAATAAAGAAAAATAAAGTAAAAACTCCTATAAAAACAAAATTATTAAAAAGATAGGAGGTGACTATTAAAGCAAAAGTATTTAATATTAATAAAAATTTAAAGTTAAACTTTTTAATCTTCCCAATCATCTTCTGAAGGGTCTTCTTCAGTTTTATAATCTTCTTTTTCTCCCATTAGCGCTGAAAGTTCTTCTTCTTCTATAGTACTAATCTCTTGTGAGTCTCCCTCTTTTTCTGCAATAAGTCTTCCTGTGGTTTCTAGCCAAGATAGCAGATCAGGCTCATCTCTTAATGGCAATACAGGAGCTGGATCATTCCTGTGGAAGCAAGTTAAAGCAGGGTTGACTTCAGAAATATCGTCTAATCTAAGTTTTAGTTTATTTGAGTCCATTAAAGGTTATGTTCTATATATAAGATAATACATAATAACGCACACGAAAACTTTGTTTGATAAAGCAAATTTAAAATACCTTTTTATCTGGCTAATTTCTTTGTTTCTGTCTGGATTGTTGAAACTTATTGGATACTTGAATCCCAATGTTTTAATAATTAATAACTTTCTTCTTTTGTTATTAGTTTTTGGTCCAGCTCTTTTAGTTACAATAATATTAGTTTTTAATAAGTTTTTAAAATTTTTAATTACGTCAAAAATTTAAATTTATGGAGCAAATTTAGATGCAGCAGGTAAAAAAAGTTGTACTAGCGTATTCTGGAGGGGTAGATACAAGCGTTTGTATTCCATATTTAAAAAATGAATATGGAGTTTCAGAAGTTGTTACTTTTGTAGCAGATCTTGGACAAGGTGAGGATTTACAACTAATTCAGCAAAAAGCTTTAAATTCCGGAGCATCTCAATCAATAGTGGGAAATTTAGTTAATAGTTTTGTTGAGAGATACGCTTTTCCAGCCATTAGAGCAAACTCATTATATTTAGATAAATATCCTTTATCTACAGCTCTTGCTAGGCCTTTAATTGCTGAACATCTTGTAAATCTCGCTCGAGAGATAAATGCCGATGCTGTAGCTCATGGATGTACTGGTAAAGGGAATGATCAAGTTAGATTTGATTTAGCAATTAATGCCTTAGGCCCTGATTTGAAAATAATTACTCCTGCAAGAGAGTGGAATATGAGTAGGGAAGAGGCAATAGTGTATGGTGAAAAATTTGGTATTCCTGCACCAGTATCAAAAAAATCTCCATATTCAATAGATGTTAATTTACTTGGTAGGAGTATCGAAGCGGGTATATTAGAAGATCCAATGCATGAAGCACCTGAAGATATATTTGCGATGACATCATCAATTGATAATGCACCTGATTACCCTCAAGATATAGAAATTGTTTTTAAAAATGGGCTTCCAGTTGGAATTAATGATGAATTTTTAACTCCAGTAGAGATTATTCAAAAAGCTAATGCTCTTGCAGGTGCTCATGGTTTTGGAAGAATAGATATGATTGAAGATCGAGTAGTAGGAATTAAAAGTAGAGAGATTTACGAAACACCTGGACTGTTACTTTTAATTAAAGCTCACAAAGAATTGGAGAGCATAACATTAAATCCAGATGTTGTGGATTTTAAAGGAATAGTGGAAAAAAAATGGGGTCAATTAGTCTATCAAGGTTTTTGGTTTGGACCTCTTAAAGAGAGTTTAGATGTATTTATATCATCGACTCAAAATTCAGTTAATGGAAGGGTAAAGATTAGACTTCATAAAGGGAACGCAATTGTTATTGGTAGGATGTCTGAAAATAATTCACTTTACAGGGAAGATTTGGCAACCTATAGCAAAGATGATGTTTTCAATCATTCTTTAGCAGAGGGTTTTATTTATATGTGGGGTATGTCTAATAAAATATGGGCTGAGTTAAATTCAAAAACAAAAAATTAACATTTAAGATTTTGCATTTTTTTTGATTTCAGTATCGTCTTCTCCTGAACTTGCAGAATCTGCAGTTACTACTTTTTCTTTTTCTTTAGATTCAATATTGTCATCTGGATCATCTTTTTTCTCTGACTGAGATGTACTCTTATTCGAAGGTCTTGGGCTTGGTAAAGGCCCTTCTTGTTTAACGGTCATGTATCTAATAACATCTTCACTAAGTCTCATTGCTTTTTCAATCTTGAAAATATGTTGTCCATCGCCTTGATGACTTAGTTGCACATAAATACCTTCTCTATGTTTTGCTATTTGATAAGCTAACCTTCTTTTACCTCTCATTTGACTATCAAGGATAGTACCGCCAGATTCTTCTAAAAGCTTATTGTATTTATCAATGTGATTAGTTACTTCATCTTCCGCAATATCTGGGCGGAGAATGTACATCGTTTCGTAATAAGATTGTTGATCGTTCATAGTTTCAGACTAGGTCTTTGGCTCATAATATTGATTTGATGAGCGTCTGTTCATTATTTACGATACATTACAATGGGCAATTTCTTGAAAAATAGGATCACTTTTTTTAAAGATATGTTTTTAGTGCGTCATTCATAACCTGAAAAGGCACTTCCAAACCATTTGTCCAAAATGATAATGATTTCATTCCTTGAGCGACGAGCATTTGCATACCATCAATAGTAAAGCATCCTTTTTTGACGCTAAATTTTAATAGAGGAGACGGAGAAGGATTATAGATTAAATCGTAAACAATTGTTTTGGATTTAAGAGATCTCCAAAAAGTCTCTCCATATGGCAAAATGTTCATTGCATATTTAGATGAATTCATTCCTACTGGTGTTGTATTCACAATTAAATCTGCTTCTTCAATTAAATTTTGAGCCTGATTATCATTATTTAAAAAACCTTTAATTTTAATTTGATTTTCAAAATTTTTAATTAATTTATTTAGTGATGTTTTGTTACGTGAAACTACTGAAATAGTTGAAAGATTTAGATTTATTAAACCTTGAATAACAGATCTTGCTGCCCCTCCTGAGCCAAGAACCATTGATTTCTTTTTTACTAAGTTTAATGTTTTTAATGGATAAATAAATCCTTCTACATCTGTATTAGTTCCGCTCCATTCTTTTTCAGAATTTAATTTCAGTGTATTAATTGCTTTTAATTGGTTAGCAATAGGGGAAATTTCACTACAAAGATCAAATACTTTTTCTTTATGTGGAATTGTGATATTTAAGCCTTTGCAATTAATTTTTTTAAAAGAATTTAGAACTAATTCTAAATCTTGATCTTTACAAGGTATAGCAATATAAATTAGATCTAAGCCTAAATATTGAAGGGCAGCATTTTGCATAATTGGTGATAAAGAATGGCTGACTGGATTGCCAATTAACGCAATAAAAGATGTCTTACTTGAAATCATGTTTGGAATTTTGCTTTAAAAAATAACGATCTGTTCGGGAACCACACCCCGTCTTTGAGTAACAATAATGACGCCGATGACCGATTATGGAGAATAACAAATATGAGAATTTACCCATGGGTAAGGTTGTAGGAATCGATTTAGGAACAACTAATAGTTGTGTGGCTGTAATGGAAGGTGGTAAACCTACTGTAATAGCAAATGCAGAGGGTTTCAGAACTACTCCATCAGTTGTTGCATATACAAAAAATCAAGATCAGCTTGTTGGACAAATCGCAAAAAGACAAGCGGTTATGAATCCTGAAAATACGTTTTATTCCGCAAAGCGTTTTGTTGGTAGACGAGTAGATGAAGTTAATGCAGAATCTAAAGAAGTTAGTTACTCTGTTGAGAAATCTGGTTCTAGTGTTAAATTAAAATGTCCTATTTTGGATAAGCAGTTTTCTCCTGAAGAGGTAAGTTCTCAGGTTTTAAGAAAGTTAGCAGATGATGCGGGTAAATACCTTGGTGAAAAAGTTACACAGGCTGTAATAACAGTTCCAGCTTATTTCAATGATTCTCAAAGACAGGCTACAAAAGATGCAGGAAAGATTGCAGGTTTAGAAGTTCTTAGAATTGTTAATGAGCCAACTGCTGCAGCTTTAGCATATGGTTTGGATAAAGAAAATGAAAAAATCCTTGTTTTTGATTTAGGGGGAGGCACCTTTGACGTTTCAGTTATTGAAGCTGGTGATGGAGTAACTGAAGTTCTATCTACATCTGGAGATACACATTTAGGTGGTGACGATTTTGATAGATGTATCGTAGATCACTTAGCTAGTAATTTTAAATCAAATGAGGGAATTGACCTTAGACAAGATAAGCAAGCTTTGCAAAGATTGACTGAAGCAGCAGAAAAAGCAAAAATTGAGCTTTCAAATGCTACGCAAAGTGAAATAAATTTACCTTTTATTACAGCGACACCTGAAGGCCCAAAGCATTTGGATTTGAACCTTACTAGAGCAAAGTTTGAGGAATTAGCAGCCTCCTTAATTGATAGGTGTAAGACCCCAGTTGAGAGAGCTATAAGTGATGCAAAAATTTCTACTAGTGAAATTGATGAAGTTGTAATGGTGGGAGGCTCATCTAGAATTCCTGCTGTTTTAGATTTAGTAAAAAAAATAATTGGTAAGGAACCAAATCAAACCGTTAATCCTGATGAAGTAGTAGCTGTTGGAGCAGCAATTCAGGGAGGTGTTTTAGCAGGAGAGGTAAAAGATATATTATTGCTTGATGTTACTCCACTTTCTTTAGGGGTAGAGACTTTGGGGGGAGTAATGACAAAAATGATAAATCGAAATACTACAGTACCTACAAAGAAATCTGAAACATATTCAACTGCTGTAGACGGTCAAACAAATGTTGAAATACACGTTTTACAGGGTGAAAGAGAAATGGCTTCTGATAACAAAAGCCTAGGAACTTTTAGATTGGATGGTATACCGTCAGCACCAAGAGGCGTTCCGCAAATTGAAGTTACATTTGATATTGATGCAAATGGTATTCTTAGCGTTACTGCTAAAGATAAAGGTAGTGGAAAAGAGCAAAGTATCTCTATCACTGGTGCTTCAACCCTATCCGATAATGAAGTAGAAAAAATGGTAAAAGATGCTGAATCAAATGCATCTGTAGATAAAGAAAAAAGAGAAAAAATTGATTTAAAAAATCAAGCTGAAACACTTGTATATCAGACAGAAAAGCAACTTAGTGAGTTAGGGGACAAAGTTGATGCTGCAGCAAAGTCTAAAGTTGAAGAAAAAAGTAATGCTTTAAAAGAGGCAACTTCAAAAGAAGATTATGAATCAATGAAAAAACTTCTTGAAGAACTTCAGCAAGAACTTTATGCAGTTGGTTCATCTGTTTATCAGCAACCTGGCAATCAGCCACCATCACCTGGCGCGGGGGTTGGTCCTGATCAGAATGATTCAAACGAAAAAGGAGGAGATGATGTAATTGATGCAGACTTTACAGAAACGAAAGATTAGGAAAGGTAACTATTAATTTCATTAGCAACCCATTTAGAACAAGCCGGAGCCAGTAAAATTCCATTTTTATAAAAACCTGTACATATAATTAGTCCATCTCCAAGATTTTTCATTATTGGTGAAGGTTCACCATCTGGTCTTGACCTTATTCCGAACCATTTTCTAGCAATTTTTCCTTTCATCAGCCAATTTGGTTTTTTATCTAGAAAATTTGTGAGTTTTTGGAATGTATTTTCTTCTGGCATAGTACTATATTCATCAGTTGATCCAATAATTAGCTTATTTTTTGATTTTGGAATTATATTTTTACCATTTATATTAAATTGTTTTGGCAGAGATAATAAATCAACTTCTGCATCATTTATATCAATTTCCATAGCTTGACCTAAAACTGGCTTTAATTTGATGTTGTGAGAAAGGCTATCTATTAAATCAATCGCTTTTAGTGAATTACACAAAATAACCATGTCAGATTTGATGTTTTCATTATTTCTTGTCCTAGAAATCCATTGATTTTTTGATTTTCTGATTTCTATTATTTCTTCTTCTAAAAAATTTACTTTTTTATTTTTTAGATATTTATCTAATGTTTTCATTAACGAGAAAGCATTTATTCTTCCATCTTTGAAGGAAATCATACCTTTTATATTTTTTGTTTGGAATGCTTTATTTATATTATTGATAAATATTGAGTCTCTTTCTAGAATTTGTAAGTTTAGATCATTATTTTCATAAATAAATTTCTCTAATTTTTTAAACTTTTCTTCATTAGTAGTCAGTTTTATTAATGGTTTTTCGATATTTAATTCATTATTAAATTTTTGCAGTAATGTAATCCATTGTGGCCATAATTCCATACTTTGTTTTCTGAGATCCCAGCTTCTACCTCTTCTTTTTTGATACATATTACCCATTAGTAAGCCTAAAGCTGCATTGCTACTATTTTGGAGTTGAGTTGGATCTATTATCGTTACTTGGAAACCTAATTCTGATAGTTCTAAGGCGTTAAATTTTCCAATAATTCCTGATCCAATAATAACTATGTGTGCTTTTTGAAAATTTTCTTTTAAGCTTTTCATTGATATATTAGATATACTTTATTATTTGACTTAATAGTTAAAGATTTTTGGAACATCCTTCAATTATATTCAAAATTGTTTGTCCCGATCGCCCTGGCCTTGTAAGTTTACTTACAAGTTGGATTTCAAATTACGGTGGCAACATAAAACATTCTGATCATCATACAGATCAAGATGCAGGTTTGTTTCTTAGTCGAATTGAATGGAATAGCAAAAATGCATCTTTTAACAGAGACGAAATTTATAAAGAATTTGAAAAAATTGCAAATGAAGTAAATGGAAAATTTAACGTAAATTATTCTGATGAAATTCCAAATGTTGCTATTTTCGTAAGTAAACAAAATCATTGTTTGATTGATTTACTTTGGCGAGTAAGAAATGGTGAACTCAAAATGAACGTCCCGTTAATAATTTCAAATCATTCTGATCTTGAAAATATTGCGAATGACTTTAATGCAAAATTTGTCCATATTGATACCTTTAATATTGATAAATCTATTGTTGAAGATCAATTTTTAAATTTACTAAAAGAATATGAAATTAATCTTGTTGTATTAGCCAAATATATGCAAATTTTGAGTGACTCTTTTTTAAAAAAGTTTTCTTCAATAATAAATATTCATCATTCTTTCTTGCCTGCATTTAAGGGCGGGCAACCATATCATCGAGCATGGAAGAGAGGTGTTAAATTAATAGGTGCTACTGCTCACTATGTTAGTGAAGATCTTGATGAAGGTCCCATAATAGAGCAATGCACAGTTAATGTAAGTCATAGGGATGAAGTTGATGATTTGATTAGGAAAGGAAGAGATATTGAAAGAATAGCTTTAGCAAGAGCAGTTAGATTACATTTAAATCATCAAGTATTTGTTTATAACAGGAAAACTGCTGTTTTTGATTGAAGATAGTTTCTTAGTCTTCTAATTCTATTTGTATTTGTCTTTCATAAATTGATTCTTCATTAAAAGCTCTTGCTATTAAGAAACTGGCAATGCAGCTGATTAAGACAGGTTTCATTATTAATAAATTTTTTGTTAAAGCAAAAGCTAAAAACATTGCTGTTATTGGTGTTCGAGAACATCCTGCTACGAAAGCTCCCATTCCTGCAAAAATGTATGTACTAGGCGCATGTCCTGTTGCAATTTCTATCCAGCTACCCATTATTAGTCCGATTGACCCTCCTAAAGTAAGCATTGGATAGAATAAACCTCCTGGAGCTCCAGATGCAGCAGCTAAACCTGTCGTAATAAATAATACTAAAACTGCCAACAAAGCGATTTCAATACTTATATTTTGTTCAGCTATTATTTTCTGTAATTCATCTAAATTATGAAAAGTACTGGGTAAACAAGAATAGATGCTTCCTAAAATAAGTCCACAAATACTCATTTTTAAAACAAATTTATTTTTATACCACTTTTTCCCAAGATTTTGCATTAACAAAACATATCTGCTGTACAATTCTGCAAAGATTCCAATAATTATTCCTAGTAAAACTAGGTAAATAAAATCTATAGGCAAGAAAAAAACTGATGGGTCATATTCTTTTTGGATTAAAAATCCGAGGTTAAAATCAAAACCTCCAGCTTTAGGATCTAAACCTAAGGCTTGAATAATATCAGCAGATGAATCTGCAATGAAAGTTGTGATTACTACTAATAGCAAAATTACTGGTCTAGCAGAGTTTAATAACTCTTCTATTGCATAGACAAATCCTCCTAATGGGGCGCTAAATACTGCAGCTATTCCAGCCCCGCCACCTGCTGCTACTATTACTCTTCTGAAGGCTGTAGGGGCTTTAAGCCATTTGGCCATTTGCCAAGCTACTGATCCTCCCATTTGAACTGATGGACCTTCTGGACCTAAAGGGAATCCACTACCAATTGCAATAATTCCTGATACGAGCTTTACTAATCCTACTTTTATATTCATAGGAACTTTTTTATGCCTTAAGAACCCCATGATTTGACTCACACCTGAACCTTTCGCAGCAGGCGCTAAATTTTTGATCAAATATCCTGCAATGGCTCCTCCTAGAGCTCCAAAAAAAGGTAAGACTGCAATAGACGGGAATTGGTCTAATAATGCTAATCTCCAATTATTAATAAAGTAGATTCCAGTTTTAAAAGATATGCTTGTAATTGAGGCTCCTAAACCTGTTAATAAGAGCGAAAATGCAACGACTAGCGATCTTTGTTTTAATAATTTTTTGATGCTACGAGAAGAATTATTACCTGTTTTTTGAATATTTTCTTTTATGAGGTTTGGCATAGTCCATGATTACTTTGACAAGCTGAAATCGTGTATTTCATCAAATTGAAGATAACGATAAAGTTCATCTGAATATGGATTAATTTTATTTTTAGTAATATCCTGATATTCTTCTACTTCGGGTATTTTTCCAAGAAGTGCGCAAACTGCTGCTAATTCTGCACTCCCTAAAAATACTTGCGCATTTTTTCCAAGTCTATTGTCGAAATTTCTTGTGCTAGTAGAAAAAACTATAGATCCTTCATCCACTCTGGCTTGATTTCCCATGCATAAAGAACACCCTGGCAACTCTAACCTTGCACCACAATTTTCAAATATTTTATAGTAACCTTCAGCTTTTAGAGTTTCTTCATCCATTTTTGTAGGTGGACAAATCCATAATTTAGCTTTTAAATTTTGTACACCTTCAAGAACTTTCGCAGCTGCTCTGTAATGGCCAATATTTGTCATGCAAGAACCTATAAAAACCTCGTCAATATTTGTATTTGCAACATCAGTGATTTCTTTTACATTATCTGGATCATTAGGGCAAGCAACTATAGGTTGTGTTACTTTTGCTAAATCAATTTCAATGATTTCTTCATACTGAGCGTTTAAATCTGGTTGAATTAATGATGGTTTTTTTAACCAATTTTTCATATCACTTATTCTTCTTGAAATCGATTTTGAATCTTCATAATTGCTCTCAATCATTTTTTCTAGCAGGCAAATATTGCTTCTTAAGTATTCTTGAATAGTTTCTTGGGATAAAAGTATGGTGCTACCAGCGCACGAACGTTCTGCAGTAGCATCAGTAAGTTCAAAAGCTTGCTCAAGTTTTAGGTTAGGTAAACCCTCAATTTCCATAATTTTTCCGTTAAATATATTTTTTTTATTAGCTTTTTCAACAGTTAAGAGTCCCTTTTTAATTGCGAAGAGAGGGATTGCATTTACTAAATCTCTAAGAGTAATTCCTGGTAATAATTCTCCCTTAAATTTAACCAGCACAGATTCCGGCATATTTAATGGCATAGATCCTATTGCAGCGGCAAAGGCAACGATGCCTGAGCCTCCAGGAAATGAAATGCCAAGAGGGAATCTCGTATGACTATCTCCCCCTGTGCCAACAGTATCAGGGAGAAGCATTCGGTTAAGCCAACTATGAATTATGCCGTCTCCAGGCTTGAGAGCTACTCCACCTCTTTGAGATATAAAATCAGGTAATTCTTTATGCGTAACTAGATCTACTGGTTTAGGATATGCAGCTGTATGACAAAAACTTTGCATTACTAAATCTGCTGTAAATCCTAAACAAGCTAGTTCTTTGAGCTCATCTCTAGTCATTGGTCCAGTTGTGTCTTGACTGCCAACTGTGGTCATAATTGGTTCACAAGTCGTTCCTGGCCTAACTCCATCTAAACCACATGCTTTCCCTACTATTTTTTGAGCTTGAGTAAAGCCAGAATTACTTTTTGTTGGATTTTGTGGCCGGATAAATATTTCACTTGTTTGATAATCTAATTTGTTTCTAATTTTGTCCGTAAGAGATCTTCCAATCATAAGATTAATTCTTCCGCCAGCTTGAATTTCATCAGTAAGAGTTGATGGATACAAGTCGAATTTGCTTATTAATTCTTCAGTATTTGAATCTTTTTGAACTTTTTTAATAATGCCTTTGTAAGGATATATTTTTATAACATCTCCTGTTTTCATATGAGATACGTCAGCTTCTATAGGTAAAGCTCCTGAATCTTGTGCAGTATTAAAGAAAATTGGGGCTATTTTGCTACCAATTATTATTCCACCTGTTTTTTTGTTTGGAATAAAAGGGATATCTTCTCCTATATGCCAAATGAGTGAATTAATAGCGGATTTTCTAGAACTTCCTGTTCCAACAACATCTCCAACATAAGCTATTGGTAAATTTTCTTTTTTTAAATTATCAAGAATCTTTAGTCCATCAGGTTTTTTAAATTCCAACATAGCCAATGCGTGCATTGGAATATCTGGGCGTGTTGTTGCATGTACAGCTGGAGATAAGTCGTCTGTGTTTGTCTCCCCGTCAACTTTAAATACTAAACAAGTAATCTCTTGCTCCAAAACTTTTTTATTTTTGAACCATTCTGCATTTGCCCAACTATTTATAACCTCTTTTGCATAAATATTTTTTTGAGATAATTCAAAAATTTCATTAGCTGAGTCGTAAACAAGAATAATATTTTTTAAAACTTCTGCCGCTTTTTTAGCTAGTAGACTACTTGTACCTTTAAGTATTTCAACTAGGGAATTGACATTATATCCGCCAATCATTGTCCCTAGTATTTCAATTGCTTTTTCAGGATTAATTAATTTGCAATATTTTTCTGAATTAACAATAGCTGTAAGCCAGCTTGCTTTTACATAAGCAGCCTCATCAACTCCTGGTGGGACTCTATTTATTAGCAAATCAAGCAAATAAGAAGAATCGTAAGTACTATCTTGTTCTAGTAATTTTGTAATACAATTTGTTTGCTCTGCATTTAAAGGTAAAGGAGGTATACCTTTGGTAGCTCTTTCAGCTACGTGATCTTCGTAATCTTTTAGCAATGTTTCCAAATTCTTCATTAGTAAGGTTTAATGCCTAATCTATTGTTATTTTTAATATTGAAAAGGAGAGTATTCATAAATGCTTTTTTAAATATTCAAACTTCTTAATTAATCAATGACGACATCATCAAAAAATTCTGCTTTAGAAAAGACATCAGATTTACATGTTGTTGAGACACGTCCATTAATACCTCCAAGCAGATTACATAATGATATACCTTTAGATCACGCCTCTGCTAATACAGTATCTAAAACAAGAAGATCGATACAAAATATTTTGCATCATAATGATCGGAAGCTTTTAGTCATTGTGGGTCCATGTTCAATTCATGATCTAGAGGCGGCGAAAGAATATTCAAAATATATTCAAAACTTTCGAGAAATTTATAAAGATAAATTAGAAATAATCATGAGAGTATATTTTGAGAAACCAAGAACAACTATTGGTTGGAAGGGATTGATAAATGATCCTCATCTAGATAATTCTTATGATATTAATACTGGCTTAAGAAGAGCAAGAAGTTTGCTTTCATATTTAGCAACTCGTGGAATTCCTTCTGCTACAGAATTACTAGATCCAATTGTTCCTCAATATATCGCCGATTTAATAAGTTGGACAGCCATTGGCGCGCGGACTACTGAAAGTCAGACTCATCGAGAAATGGCGTCAGGATTATCAATGCCTATAGGTTTTAAAAATGGTACAGATGGTTCTTTTACTACTGCAATAAATGCAATGCAGTCAGCTTCAAAATCTCATCATTTCTTAGGTATAAATGAAAATGGAATGGCTTCTATTGTTAATACAACAGGTAATCCCGATGGACATATAGTTTTAAGAGGCGGTTCAAAAGGCCCAAATTTTGAAAGTGAAAATGTTAAAAGAATTTCCTCTGAATTGAAGCAATCTAATCTTCCCCATAAAGTGATGATTGATTGTAGTCATGGTAATTCCAATAAAGATTTCCGAAAACAGTCGGAAGTTTTAAAAAATATAGCTTTTCAAATTAGCAATGGTGAAAAAAATATTTTAGGAGTTATGCTTGAAAGTCATTTGAAGGAGGGAAATCAAAAACTTTCAAAAAAAGAGGATCTCCAGTTTGGCAGAAGCATTACAGATGCATGCATAGATATAAAAACAACAAAAGAATTACTCGCTATTTTATATAGTTCACTTAGCTAGTTATAAAAAAATTAAAAAATAATGCTGAAGAAATTGGAACAATGAAATTATCTATTCCTAAAACACTAAATTGTTCGAGTAAAGTTGCATAAAAAGCTATTGTAAAATAATTTAAATTTAAACTATTTTGTTGGGCGTATCCTATTGAGAAAACTACTATCAAACTTGTTAAAAACATTGTCATAGTGCCATATAAAGATTTTTTTTGTTTAAAAAAAATCCAACTCTTTGAGTTAAAGCTTTTTCCTATTAACCCAGCTAATCCATCACCAAAAGTCATTATGAAAAATCCAGTAATTAATGCATATGGATCTTTATCCCAGAAAAGATAAATCAAAATAAATAAACTTAGACAATAAAATAATGTTCCATAACTCTTTCTCTCAACATCCTCAATTGTTGGAAATAATTTATAGGTATAATTGATGAAAACCATAAATGAAACAATTCCTGTAAAAATTAGAGCAGAGTTTTGATTAATTTTTAAAAATTGAGCAATTGGAATTAAAGGTCCTATTCCAATATGTATTATTTTTCTGACGATTTCTTTGCTATCTTCATTATATTTTTTAAAAACTATTGATATTAAAAAAATTGAAAATAAATATAATAAAATTATGGTAAATTTTATCAATTTGGTTAAGCTGCTTTTTGATGAGTTGTCATTACTCTAAGTTTTAATATTGCTTTAGCTTCTAGCTGCCTTACTCTTTCTCGTGAAACATTAATTTGTCTTCCTATTTCTGCAAGTGTTAATGGTTCTTCACCATCTAGGCCAAATCTGAGCTTCATTATTTTTTGTTCTCTTTCATTTAATTGAGAAAGCCAAGTTCCTAAATGCTCTTTTTGAATAGTCCTATCCATGCCTTCCATAGGCTCTTCACCGTTTGGATCAGGTATTAGTTCGCCAAGGGTACTTCTATCTTCTTCGCCTCTTGCATGAGCATCTAAGGAAGCGCAAGGAGCACTTTGAGAAATTAAATCTTCTAAATCTTTTTGATCAATTCCCATTTCAGTTGCCATTTCCAATCTGCTAGGTTGTCTACCAAATTTATGTGATAATTCTCTAGAGACTCTTCTCATTTTGGATAGTTTTTCACTTATGTGAATAGGCAAACGGATTGTTCTTGCACTGTTGTCAATAGCCCTTGTCATTCCTTGCCTAATCCACCAGTAAGCATAAGTTGAGA
Source organism: Prochlorococcus marinus XMU1406 (assembly GCF_017696055.1). Taxonomy (NCBI): domain Bacteria; kingdom Bacillati; phylum Cyanobacteriota; class Cyanophyceae; order Synechococcales; family Prochlorococcaceae; genus Prochlorococcus; species Prochlorococcus marinus. The sequence goes on along the minus strand of NZ_JAAORG010000003.1, from coordinate 556,155 downwards.
ATTTATATCCCATAGCAGGATCAAATTTATCTACAGCTCTTTCAAGGCCAATAGCTCCTTCCTGGACAAGGTCTAATAATTCAAGCCCTTGGTTTTGGTATTTTTTTGCAACAGAGACAACAAGCCTTAGATTAGCTGCCATCATTCTATCTCTGGATCTTTTGCCAATCTTAATTTGATAAAGATTTCGTTGTGTTCTATCAGTTTCAGGAATTTGTAGTAACTTTTTCATGTTCTGAACATGATGAGCTAACTCTATTTCCTCTGCTGGAGTCAAAAGAGGTACTCTTCCAATGCTACTTAAGTAATAGCCAATAGAATCTGAAGCAAGTCTGCCAGATTTTTTTTGGCTTTGTTTTGCTGTAAGACTGGATTTCGATTTGCGAGACTTGCCCGCAGTGTTTGGTAATCTTGGCTCATCAAAATTATTATCTGAAGAGCTTTTCGCAGATTCCAGAGGGATCCCCATCACCCTGGCCTCCTAAATTAATGGATTTTTTAAAAAGCTAGCACTGAAATCGAAATAAAAACTACTTTTACGTTGAAATTTTAAAGACAAAAATTTCTTTTTTAATGCTTATTTCTTGAAATCCATTGATATGAAATGATTTTATAAAAATTAAAAAAAATTTAAAATATTAAGTATTTTTTTAAATGTTGTAAAAATCAATATTAATTTTGTTTTTCTATAAGTTCAATTTGTGAACGATTGTCCGATGAATCTAATTCATGTTTCCAATAAGAACCATCTTCTTTCATTATCCAAGCAAAGTAATCATCTTTAATATATGTTTGCAAGAGCGAGTATATTTTAGATTTCAATTCATAATCTTCTATCGGAGTAACAGCTTCTATTCTTCTATCAAGATTTCTTCTCATCCAATCTGCACTTCCAATAAAAACCTCATTATCATCGTTATTACAAAACCAAAAAATTCTTGAGTGTTCAAGAAAATGGCCAATAATGCTTATAACTTTAATATTTTCACTTAAATTTTTTCTTTGGGGATACAAGCAACAAATTCCTCTTATGATAAGGTTTATTTTTACACCTGAGTCTGAAGCTAAATAAAGAAGTTGAATTATTTCTGGGTCTACTAAAGAATTCATTTTTGCAATTATTGCGGCTTTTTTGCCTGCCTCTGCATTTTTAATTTCTCTCTTAATCAGAAATATAAATTTCTTTCTCATTGTTGAGGGTGAAACTAATAACTTTTTATAACTTCTTTGTTTAGAAAAACCTGATAAGTAGTTAAATAACTCAAGTAAATCTGATGCAATATCAGGATCAGTTGAAAGTAATCCTAAATCTGTATAAAACTTTGAAGTATTAGAGTTATAATTTCCTGTTCCAATATGGAAATAATTCCTTAATCGTCCTTTTTCTTTTCTTACTACTAAAGCTATTTTTGTATGTGTTTTAAATCCTATAATTCCATATACAACATGAATTCCAGCTTGTTCAAGTTGTTTTGCCCATTGAATATTATTGTCTTCATCAAATCTTGCTTTTAATTCAACAAGAGTCATTACTTCTTTCCCATTCTCTGCAGCTCTCATTAAAGCTGCAATGATGGGCGAATCCTTGGAAACTCGATATAAAGTAATTTTTATAGCCATTACAAGTGGATCATCAGCTGCTTTGTTTATAAATTCTTCAACTGAAGTTCTAAATAAATCGTATGGATGATGAAGCAGAATATTTTTTTTTCTAAGTATATGAAAAATAGAATTGAGGTTTTTGTTTGAAGGTAAGTCTAAATTTTTTAATTTCGGGTGAGTTTTCCCAATTAGTAGGTTTTCTTTTAAATCATCTCTATTAATTTTTGTAAGCTGATTTAAATCGTCAAGACCTAAAAAACTTTTGCAAAAGTAAACATACTCTTTTTGTATTGAGATACTTTCAATGAGTAATTTCAGAATTTTTTCTGGCATATCCGATGCAACTTCTAATCTAACTACGTCTCCACCTAATCTTCTCTTTTGCAAACTTTGTTCAACTGCTAAAAGAAGATCATCAGCTTCAAGTTCTTTTAATTCTAAATCTGCATCCCTAGTCACTCTAAAAAAAGAGTAATTTATACATTCCATTTCGTTAAATAAAGTATTTATATTATTTCCAATTAAATCTTCAACACTTATGAAAAAATAAGTACTTTCATCACAATTTTGAATAATTTCATTGGGAATTTGTATAAATCTATTTATATTTTTTGTTGGTATTTTTACTCTTACAAACTGATTTTTAGAATCTTCCCCATCTCTTATTAGAGCTGCCAAATTTAGACTTAAATTACTTATAAAAGGAAATGGATGTGCTGGATCAACAACTAATGGAGTTAATAAAGGGAAAATAGATGAAGTAAAGTAGTTATTACACCAATTTCTTTCATTTTCACTTAGGTCCTTATATTTTTTTAAAACTATACCTTTTTCTTTTAGTTCATTATTTAATTCATTATTTAAATAGTTTTCTTGTAGGTTAGTTAAATTCTTTACTTCTTTATTTATTTTCGTTAATTGATCTTTAGGGGTAAGTCCATCAATACTTTTTTTTGTAATACCTGCTTCAACTTGAGCTTTTAATGAAGCTACTCTTACCATAAAAAATTCATCTAGATTATTACTAAAAATTGAACAAAATTTTACTTTATCTAGGATTTTGTACTCTTTTTCCATACCAGTTAGGAGTACTCTTTTATTGAATTCAATCCAACTTAATTCTCTATTAATAAAAACATCAGCTTGGTTTTTCATTAAAGTACTTTTGATTCTTGATTGTTAAAAGAATTATTACTTTTACCCTCTGCAATAAGGTATATCATGAAAAGTAAGATAACGGAACCTGCTATAAAAGGTGATTTAGGACCAAAACTATCATAAACCCTTCCTGCCATTGCAATTCCTAAAACTCCTCCAAGACTCTGTAGACCTTGAAGATTACTTAAAATTGACCCTTGTTTATCAACGTCTAATTTCCTTGATATCAGTGCTCTTAAGGTGGGCGTAATTAACCCTGCCCCAATGGCTAAAAATGAAACAGCTGAATAAATATTAATTGTCGCATTTGCTTTTGGAGAAGTTATTAAAAGAGTACATGCCACAAGAATGAAGCCTGATCCGATAAGTGTTAATCGCATTTCGCCAAATTGCTTTACCAGAGGTCCAATTAATCCTCCCTGAACGATAATTGCAATGATTCCTACTACAACAAGAGTTCCACTTGATGCTTTGGTCGTCCAGTTTAAAGATTCTTGAAGGAAAAATATAAGGATATTGGTCAACCCAGTAAAAGCAATAAAGTAAATAAAAAAAGCTAATGATAATTTTTTAATCTTTTCTTCTTTGAAAACCGTGAATAGCTCTTTTAAAGGGTTTTTTAAAATAGTTTTTGATTTATTTGAGTCACTATTAGGCTTGGTTTCTGGTAAGTAAAAAAATACAAGGAGGAAATTTATTATTGGAATGATTGAGGCTATCAAAACTGGAATAATAAAATTATTATTTGTATTTTTTGCAAAAATTACAACAAAAATATTCCCTAAGAAAAAACTTAAACCAAAAGCTACACCAATCAGACCAAATGTTTTTGCTCTTTTTTCAGGGCTTGAAATATCTGCAAGAATTGTTGTTGCAGTAGCTGCAGTCCCTCCACTTAAACCGTCAATTAATCTCGCTAAAAATAATAAAAATAATGGGATAGAGGCTATTGAATTTGACCAATTAAAAAGAACCGTAAAAGATAATATTGATATTCCTATTACTGAACCAGTAATACAAAAAAGAGTGACAGGTCTTCTTCCATATCTATCACTCATAAGTCCTATAAAAGGAGAAGCTGTAAATTGAGCTAATTGGTAAGTGCATGATAATAAACCATATGTACTTGCTTTGGAGTCAAAAAGTAAAACAAAAGAGGGTAATATAGGTAACAGTATACTTTCACTTAAACGATCATTTAGAAGAGTGATAAACGCACTAAGGAGAGTAAATTTTTTATTTGGTTTTAATAAACTTTTTTTCACAATATTTACCTTCATTCCGATTTACTTCTACTACCATACTTGTTAATGGAGATTATTGTGCCCGGCATTGTTTATTTAGTTGGAGCAGGTCCTGGTGACCCTGAGCTTTTAACTCTTAAAGCTTTACGCCTATTAAAAAATTGTGATGCATTAGTTCATGATGCTTTAATACCTGATGAAATAACAAAAGAGGCGGGAAAAAATACAGAAATTTTCCATGTAGGTAAAAGAGCTGGGAAGTGTTCTGTACCTCAGGCTGAAACTAATGATCTTATTTTGAAATTGGCAAAAGAAGGCAAAAATGTTGTAAGGCTTAAAGGGGGAGATCCATTTGTCTTTTCTAGGGGTGGCGAAGAAGTATCGTTTTTAGAAAAAAATGGAGTTTCAGTTGAAATAGTGCCTGGTATTACTTCTGGTATAGCTGCACCCACATATTTTGGCATTCCACTTACCCATAGAGATGCTGCGAGTTCTGTAACTTTCGTAACTGGCCATGAGCATGTTGATAAGGCTCAAAAGAGCGTCAATTGGAGAGATTTAGCTAAATCTTCAGATAGCTTAGTTATTTTTATGGGTATAAAAAATATTGAATTTATTGTAGAGGAATTAATTTTAGGCGGCTTATGTAAGCATACAAAATGTGCTGTGATCCAGGAAGCTACTTTGAAAAATCAAAAATGTTTTATTGAGAAATTAGATAATCTCGCAGATAAAATCAAAGATAAAGAATTTTTAGCTCCATCAATTATCATTATTGGAAAAATTGTTGAATTTAAGGTTAATAACAATATAACTAAAGTATCTGATGTCTATTTACCAGATATTAATAAAGTTCAACTATATAATAAATCCCAAAAATAAATTGGATCGAATTTAGGATTAAGCTTTAAATCATTAACTTGATTAATTTGTCTGCAAGATAAGCTATTAATAGCAACTATTATGTCATCATTCTGAAATTCTGGAGGAATTAATTCTTCTTTTACAATTTTCAATTTTAAAGCTTTAGAAACCATAATCCCCTCTAAACAGCCGCTCTCTTTTCTAGGTGTTATCCATTGATTATTTCTTTTAATTAGAAGATTAAATGTACTTCCACAACAAAGTTCACCTGACGTATTCAACAGGATAGAATCATCAAATGATTTTTCATTAGCTTCTGTCAAAACTTGTATTGCCTGATTATATGAAAATGTTTTGCATTTACTTATAAGACTGAATTCATTTATTTTTTCCGTTTGACTAATAAAAACGCTTATCGGATTAAAATTTGGTTTTATTCTATAGAACTCAAGCCATAAATTATCTAAATCTTTTGTATCTAAAGTGCTATCAATTGTTAGTTTTCGACCTTCATTAGTTCCTCGACTATAGTTTATTCTTACTGAAGCAAATTGATCATTCTTAAGGGATAACTTCCTAATTCCATCATGAATGATTTGTCTCAAAGTTAATTTATTAAGTTTGAAATTAATATTTAAAATTTTGCTACTTTTTTCTAACCTTTTCAGATGTTCATCAAAAAGAATAGGTTTGTTTTCCTTTATCAAAATGGTTTCAAATATACCATCAGCAAATTTTAATCCTCTATTATTAGCAGCGATAAATATTCTATCAATATCTAACCATTGATCCTTGTGCCAGCCTAATGTTTCAATCATTTTAGTGAATCAATTAATGGTAAAAGTTTCCACTTTAGTTCATTAGTTTCCTCTTCAGGCTTTGAGTCAATAACTATTCCGCAACCAGCATATATATTGATTTTTTTGTCTTTAATTAAAAATGATCTTATTAGTATATTGCTGTCAAACTCTCCATTCCAGTCAAGCTTCAAAAATGAGCCACAGTATGGTCCACGTTCACATTCTTCTAATTCAAAAAGTCTTTGGCATGATCTTAATTTAGGTGCTCCAGTTATAGAGCCCCCAGGCCAACAAGCTTTTAGTAAATCAATCCAGTTCTTGTCTTTTTTTAATTTGCCTCTGATTACTGAAGTTAGATGATGAACTTTTAAGAAACTTTCAAGTTTTAATATTTCTGGCACAATAATACTTCCTGTTTCGCAAACTTTACTTAAATCATTTCTTATTAGGTCCACAATCATAATATTTTCGGCTCTATCTTTTTCGTTCGTTATTAAATCGATAGCATTAAGTGAGTCTTGATTCAAATCCTTATCTCTGGATCTAGTTCCTTTGATAGGTCTTGATTCTACAAAATTTTTATTATCTATTTTTATAAATCTTTCTGGCGAGGTAGATAATACCGCCTCTTTAAAATTATTATTATCATTAATTATTATTCCTCCAAAGGGAGCCCTTAATTTCCTTCTTATTTTTAAATAAATATCTAGAGGATTATAGTTTTTAGAAGATTCAATTTCGCATTTAGTTGTTAGATTCGCTTGAAATAAATCCCCTAGTGAAATTAATTTTTTCAATTTTAAAATATTTTTCTGAAATTTTTCGGCCATTTCGTCTAAATTAATTTTTGAAAAATCAAAATTCAAATTCGTTTTAATAATATTTTCTTCTTCAATACTTTTAATATTGTTGATTATATTTCTATAATTCATCAGTTCAGATGAGTTTGTGCCTTCGATAATTATTTCTTTTTTTATTAGATTACATTTAATTATTGGATCATATGATGCAATCCATAAAGTTGCCATATCAGATTTTCGCCATGGGTTTTTTGGTTCTATGTAAATTCCAGCTTCATAACTTAACCATCCGATCCAAAATCCTTTTTCAATATTTTTTAAATTGTTAAAGGGATTATTAGTTTTGTCTAAGTTGTTAATATCTCTTGATTGAATTATTTTTTTAGGTTTAATTCCTATTATTGACCATTCTCCATTTTCTTTACCATCACTATCTAGCCAAGCTAATCCTTTATCTCCGAATTTTTTTGTTATGTGATGCGTAATCAGTGCTGGATCTATCCAATTTTCTAGAATTATTTTTTTTATTTTCATTTTTTATTATTGTTATTGAGCCATTTTTCATAAGCGGCATTTCTAATTCTGCAGCTATCACACTTACCGCATGGTTTTGAATTTCCTGAATAACAACTCCATGTTTTATCTAAAGGGACATGATTGTCAAAAGCTAATTTAATAATTTCCTCTTTATTTAGATCTAATAGTGGTGTCCAAAGTTTTATTGGGTTATTTTCTCTTCCTCTTTTATTGGCTAAATCTGCTAATTCTTGAAATTTTTTAATGTAGTCAGGTCTGCAATCTGGATAACCAGAATAATCCAGTGCATTAACTCCTAATCCTATAAAATCAGCATTTATTGCTTCGGCGTAACTTAGTGCAACGGAAATAAATATAGTATTTCTCCCAGGAACATAAGTATTAGGAATTTTATTAGTTTGTACTCCTTCTATTGGAATATTTTTTTGAGTATCAGTTAATGAAGAGCCTCCCCATAAAGATAAGTCAAGCTTAATAATTTTAAATTCTTCGATATCAAAGTGTTTTGCAATTATTGACGCAGAATTTAATTCTTTTTTATGACGTTGACCGTAGTCAAATGAAAGGCCAAAAATTTTAGCTTCTGATTTTTTTGCGATACCAGTTACTGTAGAAGAATCTAAACCTCCAGATAATAAAACTACTATCGATTTGTTTTTAAGAATCATATAATTTCATTTAATTTTTAAGTATTTGTGAGTTTGAAGGCTCAATTTCCAATCGGGATTATTTTTGACGAAATCAATAGCAAGAGAAAACCCATTCGCATTATTCCATGCTGGCTGTAAATAAAAAACTTTATCTTCTTTTTTTAAGCCATCTTCGATTTTAGAGAGTGGATGTTGTTTTAAAGTTTCTTTTTTTATTTGAATAGCAAATTCAATATCTTTTATTTCATTTATGATTATTTTAATTTCATTACAGTTTTTTAAAAAATAATTTTTTGGAGGTGAGTGTCTTTTAGGAGATAAAGTAATCCAGTCATAGCTTCCTGATATGGAATTAACTCCACTTGTCTCAATATGAATCTTCATTGAGTTTTGCCCTTCTCCTATCGTCATTTTTTTTATGGCTTTGCAAAAATTATCCAAGTTATGTTGTAAAGGTTCTCCTCCTGTAATAACGCAAAAAGATGCTCCTTTCTCTCTAGCAATTTTTATGCGATCTATTATTTTTTCAATTGATATAGAGGGGTATTTCTTCTCATCCCATGAATTCTTGGTATCGCACCACGAACATCCAACTTTACAACCTGCTAACCTCACAAAAAAAGCACTTTTTCCAGCGTGATAACCTTCACCTTGTAATGAATGAAATTGTTCGACTAAGGGTAAAAAATTTGTCATTTTTTCATTCAAAAAAATAAAGAATATTAATTTGATTGAGTTAACTTTTCTTGAGAGGCTTGTATTAAACCTTGAAATAAAGGATGAGGTTTGCCAGGCCTTGATAAAAACTCAGGATGATATTGACATGCTAAGAAGTAAGGATGATTTTCTAACTCAATTAACTCAACTAATCTGCCATCTGGTGATGTACCACTAATTTTGTATCCGGAATTTAAAAAACTTTGTTTGTAGTAATTATTAAATTCGTATCTATGGCGATGTCTCTCATAAATAACATCTTCATTATATAAGTTTTTCCCAGTTGTATTGTTTGTCAATCGACATGGATAAACTCCAAGTCTCATTGTCCCACCTAAATCAACTACATCTTCCTGTTCTGGTAATAAATGTATCACTGGATTGGGAGTATTTGGGTCTAGTTCAGAACTAGATGCATCTGGAAGATTAGCTACATTCCTAGCCCATTCTATAACTGCACATTGCATACCAAGGCACAGGCCTAAAAATGGAATCTTCTTTTCTCTTGCGAATTTTATAGCTGAAATTTTGCCATTAACTCCTCTATTTCCAAATCCTCCAGGTACGACAATTGCATCAACTTCATTTAAGTAAGTTTCTGCTGAATCTTTTTCTATCATTTCAGCGCTTACCCAATGTAAATCTAATAAAGCCTTGTTCTCAATGCATGCATGTCTTAAAGCTTCAACTACAGATAAATATGCATCTCCAAGTTCAATATATTTGCCTACAAGAGCAACTTTTATTGGATCTCCAGGATTTCTTAGATTGTGAATTAGTGCTTCCCAATTTTTCAAATCACATTCTTTGTCTTCTAGTTCAAGATACTTCAAAGTTTCTTTGCACAAACCCTCTTTTTTTAAAGCAAGAGGCACAGAATAAATACTATCTGCGTCTAAAGCTTCTATTACTGAAGTAATATTGACTCCACAAAATCCACTAAGTTTCTTTTTAAGGCCCTCATTTATTGATTTATCACTCCGGCATACAAGTAAATCTGGCTGAATTCCAATTGACCTTAATTCTTTTACTGAATGTTGTGTTGGCTTAGTTTTTATTTCGCCAGATGTTTTGATGTAGGGAAGTAATGTTACGTGTATGTATGCAACATCATTCCTATTGACATCATTTCTGAATTCTCTTATTGCCTCTAAAAAAGGTAAAGATTCAATATCACCAACTGTTCCACCAATTTCAGTAATAATAATATCTGCATTGCTGTTAGCGGCTACTCTATGAATCCTTTCTCTAATTTCTCCCGTTATGTGAGGTATTACTTGCACAGTTCCACCGTTATAACTGCCTCTTCTTTCTTTATTAATAACTGCTTGATAAATAGATCCCGTTGTTACACTATTCAACCTAGTCATTGCAGTATCAGTAAATCTTTCGTAATGACCTAAATCTAGATCGGTTTCAGCCCCATCTTCGGTTACAAATACTTCTCCATGTTGAAAAGGACTCATTGTCCCTGGATCAACATTTAGATATGGATCTAGTTTTAATATTGAAACACTATACCCTCTAGACTTTAATAATCTACCTAAGCTTGCAGCTACAATTCCTTTACCAATGCTAGAAACTACTCCTCCGGTGACAAAAACAAATTTTGACATTAAATATTTTTAATTAAGCACTGCCTCATTATATTTTATTTAAACAAAAAACTTTTAGAACATCCATATATATTCTTATTCATCAATTGTTATTTCAATATCTAATTCTTTTAATTGTGATTCTGAGACATTTGAAGGCGCATTTGTGAGAAGACATTTTGCTTGTTGATTTTTTGGAAAAGCAATGGTTTCTCTGATTGAATCTGCACCTATGATCAGCATGGTAATACGATCTAATCCAAACGCTATTCCACCATGAGGAGGAGCACCCATTTCTAAGGCTTCTATTAAAAATCCAAATTTTTCATTAATCTCTTTAGCAGTAAGTCCTACTGTTTTCAAAACCTCTCTTTGTAAGTTCGCTTCATGAATACGTAAAGAGCCACCTCCTAATTCCAAGCCATTAAGAACTAAGTCATAAGCATTTGCTATGGAGTTCTCGATTTCTTTTTGCAAGTTTTCAGGATCTTTAGATTTTATATTTTTTGGAGAACAAAAAGGATGATGTAAAGCTTCATATCTATTTTCCTCTTCATTTCTCTCAAACATCGGGAAATCAGTTACCCATAAGAAATTCCATTTACTTTTATCTATGAGATTTAAGTCTTTTGCGATGTATTGTCTCACTCTATCTAATGACTGGTTGACAATTCTTTTATCTCCAGCACCCAAGAGGATTAAGTCTCCATCTTGCGCTTCGGTGATTCTTAAAATATCAGCTATATGCTCTTCATTTAGATTATTTTTAATTGCCCCAATAGTCTCAAGCTCTTCTCCTTTGACTCTTATAAAGGCCAAACCACCAGCTCCTGCATCTTGAGCTACTTGGAAGACATCACCTCCGGGTTTAATTCTTACGTTGCTAATACTTAGATTACCTCCTTTGATTGTTATGGATTTTATAGAACCTCCAGACTTAATTGCCTTGGTGAAAATATTAAAGCCAATATCTCCTAATACTTCTCCTAAATCTTTTAATAACATTTGATATCTAGTGTCTGGTCTATCAGTGCCGTAATTATCCATTGCTGCTTGCCATGACATTCTTGGAAAATCATTATCAAAATCAATATTTAAAACTTCTTTCCATATTTTTTTTATAAGACTTTCATTAAAAGAGATTATTTCTTCTTCACTAATAAAGCTCATCTCAATATCTAATTGCGTAAACTCTGGCTGCCTATCTGCCCTTAAGTCTTCATCACGGAAACATTTTGCGATTTGATAATACTTATCTAAGCCTCCAACCATTAAAAGTTGTTTAAATAGTTGTGGGGATTGAGGTAGAGCAAAAAAATCTCCATTTGAAAGACGAGCAGGAACAAGAAAATCGCGAGCTCCTTCTGGAGTTGATTTTGTAAGTAATGGAGTTTCTACTTCTGTAAATCCTAAATTATCAAGAAATTCTCTAGCAACTTTAATAATTTTATGTCTTGTTTTTAAATTTTCTAGTAATTTGCCCCTTCTTAAATCAAGGTATCTATATTTTAATCTGAGTTCCTCTTTTGTATTTTCATAATCATGTATAGATACTGGAAAAGGTAGGTTTTGTTTAATTTGGTTGAGAATTTGTAAATCTTTAACCTTAAGCTCTAACTCTCCAGTACTTAAATTTTTATTTATTGAATCTTTTGGCCTTTCGTTAATAATTCCGCTAACCATTATTACCGTCTCATTCCTTAGAGTTTCTGCCTGTTTAAATAGATTTGCTCCATCATCGGGGTTAATAGTTATTTGTAAGAATCCACTATGGTCTCTTAAATCAATAAAAATTACACCACCATGATCTCTTCTTCTATCTACCCATCCGCATAGATTAACTAATTTACCAATATCTGTATTATTGAGTTCTTCACAAATTTTGTTTCTCATCTAAGTATGATTTATTTATCAATAACTTATAATAATTCTTTGAGGGTAAATTTAGTTAATAATTCTTTTTATAAAACGCTCTTTTTGTTATAACCCCTTTGAATTTTTTGCCTCTTATTAGTATTTGAACTTCATTATTTATTAAGGCATGCGAAGTATTAATGTATGCAAAAGCTATAGCTTGTTGTTTAGTTGGAGACCAACTGCCGCTAGTGATAGTTCCAATATTCTCTTCACCTTTTAGTACTGCGCAACCTTTTCTTCCTATTGCTTTACCTTCTATAGAGAGACCAACTAGCTTTTTTTGAATACCTAATCTTGACTGCTCTTCAAGAAATCTTCTTCCAAAGAATTCGTGATTATTTTCTAGATTTACTAGCCATCCTAACCCTGCTTCATATGGAGTAGTTTCTTCATTTATGTCTTGGCCATAAAGATGCATGCCTGCTTCAAGTCTAAGAGTATCTCTAGCTCCTAAACCACAAGGTGCAACATTTTTGGAAATTGAGAAATCCCATAAATTAATTGCTGCTTTTTTAGATAAAAGTATTTCTAGACCATTTTCCCCTGTATATCCTGTCTTCGAAACGAAGATTTTTTCTTTAGGCGAAATATGTTCAAAAATTTTATATTCGCATCCAAAGTTAGGAATATTTGATATCGATGATTCAACCCATTCTTCAAATAGATCGAATGAGTTTTTCCCTTGAAGTGCTAACAGTACTTTGTCTTTTTTAAAGTTTGTTATCGAAATTTCATAATTATTTAAATTATTTTTTATCCACTGAAAATCTTCGTCATATCTACTTGCATTTACTATTAACAATACTTCTGATATATCATTTTCTTGTATACCAAGGTCATAAATTATTAAGTCATCTATTATTCCTCCTTTTTCATTGAGCATTACTGTATAAAGTCCCTGACCTTCTGAAAAGGAGTGTAAATTTGTAGGAAAAAATTTTTGAATATAATCCTTTGGATTGATGCCCTTGATAGAAATTACACCCATATGAGAAATATCAAACAATCCTGCTGAAGATCTAACTGATTCATGCTCTTTGAGTAATCCTGAAAATGATATCGGCATTTCCCAACCTGCAAAATTCACTAATTTTGCATTGGATTGAACATATTTTGAATACAGAGGACTTTTAAGCAAATCCATGAAATATTAAATTTTAATTTACTATTTTTACACTTTAGTTTAGAAATTTTTTATTGCATATTTTCTAATGACAAAATTAAGCTTCTAAGTATTTTGGCTGCAACTATGCTGCTAACTCCGCTTGTATCAATTTCTGGAGATAATTCCACAATGTCTGAAGCCACAATTCTAAAGTCTCTTAAAGTTTTCAGGATTTCTTCAAAATCATTCCAAAAAAATCCTCCTGGTTCTGGAGTTCCCGTCCCTGATAATAAACTGGGATCAAACCAATCTAAGTCTATTGTTAAATAAATTGGACACTTAGAGTAGGGTAGAAGAGCTTGTCTTAAATTTTGTGCATTTCCGCCTGGGCAAAAGTTAACTAATTGATTGTTATTATGCATAATTTGAAATTCTTCTTTAGTCCCACTTCTTATTCCTACTTGCAAAATTTTCTTTTCAGGTAGCACCTCTAAGCATCTTTTCATTGTACAAGCATGACTATGTTTATTTCCTATATATGATTCTCTTAAATCTGCATGAGCATCTAGTTGAACCAATATCAAATCTGGATATTTTTCTACTAATGCTTCAATAGCACCTGTGGTAATAGAGTGTTCACCTCCAAGCATAATAGGACTAAGGCGTTTATTAATTAAAAAATTTGTTGCTGATTTGACCGATTCAATAACTGACTTTGAGTCATTTTTATCAATTAGTATTGACCCAAAATCAACATACAAAATATCCTCTAAGTCTTTATTTAGATTTGGACAATATGTTTCTAAACAAGAACTGACTTGTCTTATTGCTTCTGGACCAAATCTAGCGCCTGGTTTGAATGAACATGTTCCATCATAATTGACTCCAAATATACCAATTGAGCAATCGTCAGGGTTTCTTTTTGCTCCCATAAAAATCGCATTTTCGTTATCAAATAAATTTTTTATCATTCTATGAATTGAGCTCTTTCACTATTTTATTTGGCATCATTTTGAATGCTGCATTTTGAAAATTTAAATTCCAAATTTCACAACCTTTTTCTATTCTCAGGGCTTCATTGTAATTTTGCTGTGATAGATTTAGAACTTCTTCAGAGGCGAATGTCCAACTCCAAATGCCACTAGGGTATATAGGCACAAAAGAATACATAGTTTCAGAGACTCTAAATATTTTTTTCAGGGTTTTCAAAATACTTATGTGAATATTTTTGAAGGATTCAGGTGATTCGCTTTGCGTTGCTAAGATACCATTTTTTTTAAGAATTCTTTTGCATTCTCTATAAAACGAATCTGAAAATAATAAATCTGAAAATTCTGAGGGATCTGAACAATCTATAAATATAACGTCGTAAAAATTAGCTCTTGTTTTTTTTACCCATTGAACACCATCATCAATATGAATCTTTAATCTTTTGTCATTCCATGCTTCGCCCCCAATTTCTTTTAAAAATTTTTTAGATATTTTGATTACTTCCTCATCAATCTCTACCAGATCAATTTTTGATATTTGAGAGTATTTAACGCATTCTCTTGCTGTACCGCCGTCTCCCCCACCAATAATTAGTACATTAGATTTTTCGTCAATGCTACTTAATGCTGGATGCACAAGACACTCATGATAATATTTCTCGTCTTTTAATGATGTCATCCAACAACCATCTAGCATTAGAGCTCTGCCATAATATTCATTTTCAATAACAATAATTTCTTGATATTTTGAGTTTTGTTTAATTAAGATTTCTCCATTTAGGCCGAATCTTGAGCCTTTATGATATTCATCTATCCATGTTGAAATATGAGTCATTTTTTTTTAAGAATTTTTTCTTTTAAGTTTTTGCTTGGCTATTTGCCAAAGCCGTTGAAAATCTTTAGGGGTTTGTTTTTTAATATTATCTCTCGCATAATGTTCAATGATTGAGAATCTCTCTAAAAATTTTTTATTAGTTTTTTGAAGAGCTGATTCAGGATTTATTTTTAAAAAGTTTGAGAGATTCAGAAGGGTAAAGTAAATATCCCCATATTCATTTTTTATGTCTGAATCATTTTTACTTTTTATTGCTTCCTTTAATTCATTAATCTCTTCTTCTAACTTTTCAAAAATCTGATCGGTACTCTCCCATTTAAAACCATATTTTTTAACAACGTTTGTGATTTTATCTGTTCCAAAAGTTGGCGGTAAATTTTTGATTTTCAAATTTAAATTTTTACTAATCGATGATTCAATATGAGTTGCTTCTTTTTCTGAATTTTTAATATTTTCCCAAATCTGTTGCGATTTTTCTAGAGATACTTTTTCTTTTTTGTTAAAAATATATGGATGTCTATTAATAATTTTCTTGTTCAGATTTTTTATAACATCATTTAGTTCAAATTCTTTGTTTTCGTAACCGATTTCAGAATGCAGCATTACTTGTAATAAAAGATCGCCTAACTCTTCACAGATGTTATCCGCATTTTTTTCATATATTGCATCTATAAATTCACTACTTTCTTCATTTAAAAATGGGATTAATGATTTATGAGACTGTATTTTCTGCCATGGGCATCCCCAAGTTTTATCTTTCAATGATTTGACATTAGATATTAAAATTTTAAAGCTCTCTAAAGTCTTTAAATCGGAATTTTTTTGCAAGTTATATCTATCGTTTGAGGACATAGTATATATTTTATTAATTCAATTTTGCCTTAATCATGAAATATTTAAATACTTAGTATAAATATTTCAACTTCATCCATTAGAATGATTTATTATGAGGGCGATTAGCTCAGCGGTAGAGCGCCTGCCTTACAAGCAGGATGTCCCTGGTTCGAACCCTGGATCGCCCATTTATTATTTTTCTAATTACTGAGATCGTCAATCTTTCAATCAGTCAAAGCGCTGCTTCCGAATTATCTAGGCAATGTTCTTTTGGAGGTTCTCCTGGAGAAATGTCAATTGATTTGGTTGAGGATACAAATTGTTCTGAAGGATGGATGCATATTAAATTAAGGCCAGGTACATGTAATGGATCCCCTATTTCAAGAACTGAAGGAGTTACTTTATACGCGGATGTAAAAAAGTTTAATTTACTGAAAGATTTAAAATTAGATTATTACGGTGATTTAAGCGGTGGTGGATTTCTTATTTCAACACCAAAAAATGCAAAACGTTGTTCCTGCGGTTCTGGCTTCAAACTTTTGTAGAATGAATTTGCCTTTTTTTTGCAAACTAATATTATTTTCATTAATTGGCTGCTATCAAGATAAAATAAACAAAAAGTTTATTGAAATAAAATTTGCATATGACAGAGATGAATGATCAATTATCTTTAGAGAATTATTCACCTTTTGAAGTAGAGAAAAAGTGGCAGGAAAAATGGGAAAGTTTAAAGGCGTTTAGTCCTAACCCTGAGGATGAAGGAGAACCTTTTTGTATTGTTATACCCCCGCCAAATGTAACTGGATCTTTGCATATGGGACATGCATTTAATACAGCTTTGATAGATGTTGTAGTTCGTTTTCAAAGACTTTTAGGTAAGAATGTTTTGTGTTTACCAGGTACTGATCATGCTTCAATAGCTGTTCAAACTATTCTCGAAAAACAATTAAAAAGCGAGGGTAAAACAAGCGAGAATGTTGGAAGAGATGAATTTCTTAAAAGAGCATGGAACTGGAAAGAACAAAGTGGTGGCAGAATAGTTTCTCAATTAAAAAGGATAGGATATTCAGTTGACTGGACTCGAGAAAGATTTACTCTGGATCAAAAATTAAATGAGGCAGTTGTTGAGGCTTTTAATATTCTTTATAAAAAGAATTTAATTTATAGAGGTGAATATTTAGTAAATTGGTGTCCTGAATCTCAATCTGCCGTAAGTGATCTTGAAGTTGAAATGCAAGAAGTAAATGGTCATTTATGGTATTTTAAATACCATTTAATTTCTGAAAGTGGCGAACAGTTGGATAAGTACTTAGAGGTTGCAACAACAAGGCCAGAAACTCTTTTGGGCGATACTGCTGTGGCAGTTAATCCTGATGATAATAGATATAAAGAATTTATTGGCGTCAAAGTAAAAGTCCCTTTCGTTGATAGAGAAATACCTATTATCGCTGATTCACATGTTGATAAAGATTTTGGTACAGGATGTGTCAAGGTTACTCCAGCCCACGATCCAAATGATTTTGCAATAGGAAAAAGGCATAACTTAAAGCAGATTAATGTAATGAACAAGGATGGAACTTTAAATATTAATGCAGGCAAATTTCAAAATTTAGATAGATATGAGGCTAGAAAGAAAATCATCAAAGAATTGGATAACTTAGACCTTTTGACAAAGATAGAGGACTATAAACATACTGTTCCTTTTTCTGATAGAGGTAAGGTGCCAATTGAACCTTTATTATCAACACAATGGTTTTTGAAAATGGATGAAATATCTCAAGGATGTCTTAATGAAATTGATTCTAAAAAACCATTGTTTATTCCCTCACGCTGGGAGAAAGTTTATAAGGATTGGTTAGAGAATATCAATGATTGGTGTATCAGTAGGCAATTATGGTGGGGTCACCAAATACCAGCATGGTACGTTTTAAATGACTCTCAAGACACAATAGAACAAAATACTCCATATGTCGTTGCAAGAAATGAAGAGGATGCCTTAATCAAAGCTAATAAACAATTTGGATTAAATATTAAATTGGTTCGTGATAAAGATGTTTTGGATACTTGGTTTTCAAGTGGTTTATGGCCTTTCTCAACCCTTGGTTGGCCAAATACAAATGACCCCGATTTTAAAAAATGGTATCCAAATAGTGTCCTTGTAACGGGTTTTGATATTATTTTCTTCTGGGTGGCCAGAATGACAATGATGGGGAATACTTTTACGAATAATATTCCTTTTAAGGATGTTTATATTCATGGTCTAGTTCGAGATGAAAATAATAAAAAAATGAGTAAAAGTTCAGGAAATGGTATTGATCCAATACTATTAATTGATAAATATGGTTCTGATGCTTTGCGATTTGCTTTGATTCGAGAAGTTGCAGGAGCTGGACAAGATATTCGGCTTGATTTTGATCGAAAAAAAGATACATCTTCAACTGTTGAAGCTTCAAGAAATTTTGCGAATAAATTATGGAATGCAACTAAATTTGCATTAATTAATAAAACTTCTAACAATAATTATTCGCTTAATGACAGTGATGAAACTTCTTTAGAGTTATGTGATAAGTGGATTTTATCTAAACTGAATAAGGTAAATACAAAGGTCACTGCTTTGTTGAAAGAATATAAATTGGGAGAATCTGCGAAACTACTATATGAATTTACGTGGAATGATTTTTGTGACTGGTATGTAGAATTTGCTAAACAAAGGTTTAATAATAAAGAGACTATTAATAGAAAAATATCTGAAAAGGTTTTAATAAAAGTGCTCAATGATATTTTGGTGATGATTCATCCTTTTATGCCGCACATTACTGAAGAACTTTGGCATGTACTGCAACTTCAACCAGATGAAGAATTATTATCTCTTCAAAAATGGCCAACCCAAGAAAATAAATTTGTTGATAATAAGCTTGATAATTCCTTTCAGCAACTCTTTGAAATTATTAGATTGATTAGAAATTTGAGAGCTGAATTAGGCCTCAAGCCATCAGAAAAAGTTCCTGTTTACTTAATTTCAGATAATGATGAATTGATTGATTTTTTAAAAATTTTAGTTGATGATATTCAAACCTTAACTAAATCTTCTGAAGTATTTATTTTTAAACCTAATGATGTTGATAAAAAAGAGTTTGCTAAATCTTTTTCTGGGATAATTAGTGATTTAGAGGTTTACTTACCTTTTCAGGATTTTGTAAATATAGATGCATTAAAGGAAAGGTTAAACAAGGATTTAAAAAAGGTGACTATTGAGTTAGATAATTTAAATAAGAGATTATCTAATAAAAATTTCGTGGATAAGGCTCCAAAAGATATTGTTGATGAATGTAGATTTAAATTAAATGAGGGTTCGGTACAAATGGAGAGAATTACTAAAAAACTCGAACTTTTGAATTGAGAATGAATATATTTCTTGAAAATATTTATAATTTGTCTTTTTTTTTTAATACTGGAATTGGGATATTTTCGTTTGTTTGCATTTATATTTTAATTGTTTTATTAATACTTCCAGCTTCTTGGTTATCTTTATTATCAGGTTTTTTATATGGCTCATATTTAGGATCAATTATAGTTTTTTTCTCCGCTTCCATAGGAGCATCAGTTGCTTTTTTTGTATCAAAAAGTTTTTTTTCAAAAAAGCTAAAAAATCTTTTTAGCCGTTATCCAAAATTAAGTGTTATGGAAAAAGTAGTAGAAAAAGGCGGACTTAAATTAATTTTTTTAGCTAGATTATCGCCGATATTTCCCTTCAGTATTCTTAATTATTTTTATGGTTTAAATAATGTTAAATTTCGAGATTTCGCTCTTGGTCTTCTTGGAATAATTCCAGGAACTTTTCTTTATTGCTCCATAGGTAGTTTGGCAAAAAATATCCAGGAGCTAAAAAATGTGCAATCACCAAATAATTTATATATGACTATTGTTGGAATTATTTCAACTTTTTTAGTTGTATATTTCTCAGCTAAATACTCCAGGGAATATTTTGAAAACTCCTAAGAATTTACTCTTTAATATTCCAATCTCTAATAGATGCAATTAAGATAAACCATAAAAGCCTTAATTTACCTAGTAAAGTTTTGTTGGCTTCTAATTCGATATATTTTGCCTGTCCACAAGGCGTTTTGATAAAGTTGAAAACTGTTTTCTTCGTCATAAGTCTCTCAAAAAGTCCTTATAATTATTCTGACATTTTATAGCCAAGATTTTTAGTTTTTTTACTTAAAAACCACATTTTTCATTGACTACTTTGTTGAATATTATTTTTTAAAATTTAAACTTTTTCTCCAGCTTTAAATCCTCTAAAGCATTTGAATCTTGGAAACCTAAGACTAAAAGCCACCGCATCCTTGGATTTCGTTTTAGCATCAGCTCTGATTTCTACAAGTTGACCAATAAGTTGATTCCGTTTTGACCAATATTCTTCACGTTGGATATCACTAAATCCGCTTCCACAACTAAGACTGTATTCATGGCCATCATCTTCCCCTTCTACTAGGACAGCCCCTAGTCTACCTTTATTGCGACCTGTGCCTTCCTCAACCGATACAACCTTTAAAGTGACTTCAATGAAAGGTTTTGCTTTTAACCAACTGTGTGTTCTTTTACATTCATAAATAGCATTAGGATCTTTAATCATTACTCCTTCATATCCACCTTCCACGGCAGATTTATTCAGCTCTACAAATCTTTTCTGTCCCTCAATGGTGTCGAGATCTACATTTTCCCATTCAAGTGTTTTTATATGTCTTAGAAGCATAGAATGTTTTGCTACCCATTCTTTTACTAGTAAACTTCTTGCTGTTTGACTAGTGTTCCAACTCCCTTTTTGGAATTTTTCAAGGGGACATAAGTCAAATAGGTGAAGAACTGCGTCTTTTGTTTGTTTACCATCTTTTCTATGAACCTGTTTCATTAAATCTTGAAAGTTAGCACTCATTACTTCACCATCTAGGACTAAGTCATGAGGTGCAGGATCTTCTTTTAGGACTTTTTCTATTTCTGAGATAATATGACCAAAATTATGGAATTGTTTTCCATTACGAGAAAACATTTCTACTTTATTTTGTCTAATTATTGTTAAGACGCGAACACCATCTAATTTGATTTCAATTTGCTTTTTTCCTATCATTTTTTTTTCATGATTTGCACTGTCGTGAGCTAAAGGACAAGAAAAAATAGGAATCGCATATTTTGGAAATTTCTTGGCTATCTTGTTGATTGTTTTTTCAGATACACCGCATCTAAGATCTTTAATTAAAACTCGTCTATAAAATCCATTCCACTCTTCTTTTGTGGCAGATTCCATAGCCATAATAATTGCATCGCGAGCAGCGTGACCAGTAAGTTCTCTTTGAATAAGCTTGTTTGCTAATTCTCTAAAATCTTTCCATAAAAAATTTTGACTTTTTTCATTCTCTTTTTCAGGAACAATTTTTACACCAAAAGTTACCAATGGATCAAGTGCCATGCGGATTCCCTCAAAAAAATCATCTAGACCTTGTTCCATTGCTTCTGAGATGATTTTTTCTTTATCTAATCTACTTGGGTGTAATTCTAATTGATGTATAATCTCTTCTTTAAACAATTCTTTTTGCCTCACAAGAAATTATTAATTCACTTTTGCTATTCTGTCTATTTTCCAATCATTGTCTGTTTTTGCGAATGTAAAATCTAATGGCAGCTCATCTTGTTTATCTTCTGATTTTAAATTCAAAGTTATTATGATTTGATCTTCTTGGACTCTAGGTCTTCCTGATTTTAAATTTCTGTATTTATTGAGGTTTAAACTAGCTAAAAATTTCAGAAAGTCTTGGCGCTTCACATGAGTTTTATAAGTTTTTGTAGTCAAACCATACGCTGCATCAATTCTGCCAGCAGCTATTTGATCAAAAAACTTTCTTACTAATGGATTAATTCCTCTAGCGCTTATAACTAATTTGACTGCATTAAAAGTCCAAAAAGAAACTAGTACAGCTCCGCCAACTAATAATGCTTTAATTCCGATATCTTTAACTAGTGTTGCATCCATGTTGATTTGAGTTTTTTATTACTTTAAGAAAAGAAATCGTTTTTGATGGCTTTTTTTGTCAAAATAATACTAATTTTAATCCATAATGCCTGTAATTCCTCTTTTACCTTTATTTCATAAATTTAATAGCCAATATTTTGAAAATTCTCTAGCGGTTAATAATCAACCTTTAGTAAAGGTTAGATGGAGTGATAATAGATTAAAAACTACTGCTGGTTTTTATAAAAGAAAACGAATTAACGGTCTTGTCAATTCTGAAATTATCTTATCGAAACCTATTTTGAGTAAATTATCTCCTAGTGAAATAAATAGTACTTTATGTCATGAAATGATTCACGCATGGGTAGATAGGATATTAAAAAAAAATGAGATACATGGTCCAAATTTCTTAGAAAAGATGAATGAAATTAATGAGAAAGAGAAGAATTTTCAAATTTCTGTGAGGCATTCATTTCCTATTGAAAGGAGAGAATTAAAATATATAGGAACTTGCCAAAATTGTGGTGAGAAATTTTTCTACAGGAAAAGGATAAAGAATATTGCCTGTAAAAAATGTTGTGTAAATTTCTTTAATGGATCATGGAATAAAAAGTGTTTAATTTTGTTTGATTAAAAATATAAGATGTGTTTTTGTTTCTATATTTGGAATTATTTATTTTTTTAATGTAATTTATATTTTAAAAAGCATAATAATTTATGGATTCAAGGAGAATTAGAAATCTTAGAAATAGTTTTGATAAAAATATTGTTGATAAACAGGTCGATAAAATTTTCGAAACTGGAAGACAATTTGTTGATGGAGTATCTGGTGCTAGGCCAGGAAAAAGAAGGAATTCAGATTTTCAAGGAATAACAAGTAAGAGTGTTAAAAAAGTAGGAAGATGGGTATCTGAAAAAGTGGATTTATTTTTTGATGAAGATAATGATGATTGGAATGATGAGAATTTTTACGATGATAAAAGCGACATTAAGACATTTTCCAGAGAATCAAATTCTTATGAATCTGCTAAACAGCAATCAAAAAGACCTTTAGAAGCAATATCTCTAAGGCAACCAAAAAATTTACAGACAACTGAGCAAAAAAAATTACCTTATGCGAAATATAGTAATGACGAAGATTGGCCAGATGAAATGGATTTCAAAGTTGAAAGATGGCAAAGAGCTTCAGAAAAAGAGAATAATATTTCGATAGATCAATCAAACCAACAAGTTCAATCAAAATCAAGAAATCTTCCAAGATCAAGAAGAAGAAGAGTATAGTTTCGTAAATTCTTTAATTCCTGAATAGCCTAATAAAGTTTCTAAATGTGGATTGAATACTTCTCTAATAATTGTTAGGGGCTTTTTGTCTCGAAAAAATCTATAATTTCTTGACCAGAATGGACCTTTAAAACAAAATTGATCCTCTAACCAATTTGAATTAACAAGTGAAATTCGGTCAACTTCTCTAAACAATTCTGATCTGTCTTGTGTCAAATTCTTCCAAATTGGTTCTTCTTTGGCTTTTAAATTTTCATTCACTTGTTCTGCATTCCACCAACTTTCAGCCCATGCTAGGTTTTTATTATTGTTTTTAATCCAAACTTGTCTTCTAATTAAAGGTCCATTTAGTTGATTTAATTCTTTAGGACCTTCTTCAATGAATAGAGGATCTAATCGCATTGAAATTAATTTAATTTTCGTCTCTTGATTAGTTAAAAGTTGTAAATGTCTAGTGGGACTTCCATCCCCAAGCAGCATTAATTTCCATGGACCAGATATTTTTGGTAATGAATTTTTCACTAAAAAAGTAGAGGCTTTTTCTTCCCATAAAATTTTTGGTGAGTTAAAAAGTTTATTATTCAGTGCTCAGACGGAATGCTTTTAAGATGATAACTTTTTTTCGACAAAAATATTTGCCTTTTCTTGTTTTATTTCTCTTATTTTTAGCCAAACAAGTAATGCAGTTAAATCAGCCTTGCTTACTCCAGGAATTTTCGAAGCATCACCAAAATTTTTTGGCTTTATCTTATTCAAATTTTCTCTAGCTTCTAAAGATAATGTATCTATCTTTTCATAATTTATTTCTTGAGGCAGAGATTTACAGCTTTGACGATTTATTTGTTCAATGTTGTTTTTTTGTCTTTTAAGGTAACCCTCGTATTTAATATCTATTTCAACACCTTCCTGTATTGAAGAACCTAGATTTCTCTCATTCAAATTATATTTAATTAGATCTGAATAATGAAAGTTTGGTCTTTTTAAGAGTTCTTTCAAAGTTGTTGAGCCTTTGATTTTTGATCCCGTTTCTAATTCTATTTTTTTTGATATTTCATCGGTATTTTTTAAACGAGTGTTATTTAATCTAAATTTCTCTTCCTTGAGGAGTTTCATTTTTTCTTGATAGGCCGACCATCTTTTCTCATTAATTAACCCTATTTGATAGCCTAATGGTGTTAATCTCCTATCTGCATTATCTCCTCTAAGAGTTAACCTATATTCACTCCTACTAGTGAGAACTCTGTATGGTTCTTTGAGATCTTTGGTAATTAAATCATTGATCATTGTTCCTATATAACTGCTTTCTCTAGTGAAGATTATTGGGTCTTTTTTGTTTAGTTTTCTTGTCGCATTGACTCCTGCGACTAATCCTTGTGCTGCTGCTTCTTCATAACCAGTAGTGCCATTAATTTGTCCGGCGCTAAATAAATATTCAATTTCTTTCGTTTCGAGTGATGTTTGAAGCTGTGTTGCAGGTATATAGTCATACTCTACAGCATATGCTGGTCGCAACATTTTACATTCACCTAATCCAGGCAAGGTCCTTAAAAGTTCTAATTGAATATTTTCGGGTAAACCTGTAGAAAATCCTTGTACATATATTTCAGGGGTATTAATTCCTTCTGGTTCTAAGAAAATTTGATGTGATTCTTTATCAGCAAATTTGACGATTTTATCTTCAATTGATGGACAATATCTTGGCCCCTTACTATCAATAAAACCGCCGTAAATAGGAGTTAAATGTAAATTGTCTCTAATTAGTTGATGTGTTTTGGTAGTTGTTCTTGTGATGTGACAACTAACTTGGGGCATATTATTTTTTATATCTGGGTCAAACGAAAAATATTTATCTGCTGCAGTACTTGGTTGAATATCTAATTCATCAAAAATGATACTTCTTTTATCAACTCTTGCTGGAGTTCCTGTTTTTAAACGTTCTGTTTTGATACCAATTTCGTGCAAATTTTGAGTAAGACCTTTTGCTGCTTGTTCGCCCGATCTACCAGCTGACATTGATTTATTTCCTATCCATATTCTTCCTTCTAAGAACGTACCAGCTGTGATGATAACTGATCTTGCTGAATAATAACTACCAAAGAAAGTCCTTACACCTTTTATTCTTTTTTTTAAGATTTTTTTTGAGTTCAATCCAATTTCTTCAGTTTTTGCGATATCTAGTTCAGTAATCATTGCTTCTTTTAAAGATAAATTATCTGTATTTTGTAGTATTTCAATCATCTTTTTTGAGTATTCTCTTTTATCTGTCTGAGCTCTTAATGCCCATACAGCTGGACCTCTACTTGCATTTAATATTCTTTTTTGTATAGCCGTCTCATCAGCTAATTTACCAATAATTCCACCTAATGCATCAACTTCATGTACCAATTGACTTTTTGCCGGGCCGCCAACAGCAGGGTTGCAAGGTTGCCAGGCAATCCTATCTAAATTGATTGTAAATAAGGCTGTAGAAAATCCTAATTTTGCAGTTGTTATAGCTGCTTCGCATCCTGCATGTCCTCCTCCAATAACGATGACGTCAAAAGATTCATTTGTTGAGTGATGATCTTGCATTTGAGGATCGATTTAATTAGCTAAATTTCTAAATCTCGTAAATTGAGGTTCAAATAATAATTTAACAGTTCCTACAGGTCCATTTCTATGTTTAGTGACAATGATTTCTGTAATTCCTTTATCTTCAGTCTCTGGATTATAGTATTCATCTCTATAAATCATTAATACTAAATCTGCGTCTTGTTCAATAGATCCTGATTCTCTTAGATCGCTTAACATTGGTCTTTTATTTGTTCTAGATTCTACCCCTCTACTAAGCTGAGATAGAGCTACTACTGGTACTTTTAATTCTCTGGCCATGCTTTTAAGACCTCTAGTTATTCGTGAAAGTTCTTGCACTCTATTATCAGGGGTTGATCCTTCCATCAACTGGAGGTAATCAATCACAATTAATCCAAGTTCTTTTTTTTGTTCAGCTATTAATCTTCTGCAAAGAGATCTCATCTCTAAAACACTTAAGTTAGGCTTGTCATCTATAAATATTGGTAATTGACCTAATGAATTGATACCTTCTCCAAGTAATGGCCATTCATCTTGCTGTAATCTTCCTGTTCTTAGCCTGCCACTCTCGATTCCAACTTCCATAGAGAGTAATCTATATGTCAACTGTTCTTTACTCATTTCAAGGCTAAATACACACACAGGTAAATCTTGAGATTGTGCAACATTTTTAGCCAGATTAAGAACTATTGAAGTTTTCCCCATTGAAGGTCTTCCAGCAACAATTATTAAATCACTTCTTTGAAAACCTTGAGTCATCGCATCAAGGTCGTAGAAATTTACCGGAATACCAGCTACTGAAGTACCTAATGATCTTGACTCTATTTCATTGAAAGTACTTGTAAGGATTTCAGCTGCTTGAGTCAGGCCTTTTGAAGGTTTTTCTTGACTGATTTCAAATATTTTTTGCTCTGCTTTATCTAGAACTTCATTAGTATCTTGAGTTTGATCAAAACCTAGTTGAACCACTTCATTTCCAGATCTGATAAGTTGCCTTCTCATGAATTTGTCGTTAATTAAATTAGCAACTTGTTCTATGGAAGCTGTAGAGGAAACATTTTCAACTAGTTCTACCAGTTTGCTGTTTCCTCCAATTTTTTCTAATGATCCATTATCTGCTAACCAAGCACTCATTGATGTTAAATCAGTTGGTTTACCCTGGGTGTGCAACATTAATGCTGTTCTATAAATCTCTTGATGGGCATTTATATAAAAAGCTTCAGGTTTAATTAAGTCTGCAATTCTTCCGATCGCATCTGGATCAAGAAGTATGCCACCAAGAACTGCTTCCTCTGCTTGAACGTTTTGAGGAGGTACTAATCCAGAATTTTCACTATTAAAATCCTTTTTAAAATTTTTATTTTGCCCATTATTTGGAAAAGGTACGGAAACCATATCTTTAATTGCTTAGATATATACTCTGGCTACTTTTCAAAATAATGCAACAAATTGATTAACTTGTTACTTCAATATTTACTTCTGCATTTACTTCTGGATGTAATTTTATTTTTGCAGTAAAGGAACCTAAATTATGAATATCAGGAACAGTAATGTTTCTTCTATCAATTTCTTTTTTAGTTGCCGCTTCTATCGCTTCGGCAACATCCCCGTTGGTAACAGTTCCAAAAAGGACTCCATCTTCTCCAACCTGTTTTTTGATAGTGAACCTACCTATTGTAGATAATGCAGTTTGGAAATCTAAAGCTTCTTGCTTTAATTTATCAGCAGCGATTTTTTCTTTTTCTTTCTTCCTTTCAATTTGTTTAAGGACTGCTGGTGTTACATTCATTGCCTTGTTATAAGGTAATAGAAAATTTCTTGCGTATCCAGGTGCTACTTCAACTAGATCTCCTTCTTTACCTAGTGATGCGATTGATTCAGTTAATGCGACTTGTACTCTTTTAGCCATGAAAATATTGAACAATATAGTTAATAATAAGACCTAGAGGGTAACTTTACTTTTTTTGCAAGACCAAATTTCGCAAGAATCTTAATATGTTCCCATGTTATGTCTATCTGACCTCTAAATAATCCTTGTTTTGCCGAATTGGGAAATGCATGATGGTTATTATGCCAACCTTCTCCAAATGTTAATGCAGCAACCCACGCATTGTTTTTAGATGAATCACCACTTTCAAATGGTGCTTTACCCCAACAATGCGTCGCGGAGTTGACTAGCCAAGTTACGTGATAAACAACCACAAGCCTCAATGGAATTCCCCAAAGGACTAGAGGCCATCCTCCAACTCCTAATTTTTGACCTATTGCGTACAAAGAAAGTCCAATAGGAATTTGTAAGAATAAAAAATATTTATTTAGAAATCTATAGTATGGATCCTTGATTAAATCTGCACTTAGTTTTGGAACAGCTTTTAGTGCTTCAACGTCTTTAAACATCCAACCCATATGACTCCACCAAAACCCCTTTTTACTATTGTGATGATCTACTTCAGTATCTGAAAAAGAGTGGTGATGCCTATGTAAACCTACCCAATCTATTGGACCATGCTGGCAACTTATAGCTCCACAGGTAGCAAAAAATCTTTCTAACCATCTTGGAACAATGAATGATCTATGTGATAACAATCTGTGATATCCAAGAGTAACTCCTAAACAAGCAGTTACCCAGTAAAAAAATAATAATGAAGTGACTGCAGGGAGACTCCAAAATTTTGGTTGTATAGCTACAAGAGAAAGAATATGAATTGAAACCATAAAAACTATTGTTCCCCACGTTTGATGTAGTCTTGGAGGATATCTTTTTGAATGACTGGAAGGTTCCAGTAATTTTTCTGAAAGTTCTATAACTTTTTCAGCTGGAACAGGTTTTTTTAATTTTGCTGTTTCTTGGAAAATTACTGAATTCATGATATTGAAATACTATTTTCAAAATTACCGATATGTAATATTATCATACTATACTATTGATAAGTTTAATTATCTGTGAGTCTCGGATATCGCGATAAATTATCTAGAGGTCGAAGGGCTATGGCTCATTTGATACACCTCTGGCATGAACGGAATGGATGGTCTCACAGAGTTTTGCCATTACTTTCTGAAGTTCTTGATTTAGGTAAAGTTCATAATTCGCAAATTTCTAATCTTAGGAATGGGAAGTTATCTTCGCCAGGGCCTGAAGTTTTTCTTGCTTTAGCTCAAGTTAATACGATTCTTGATCAAGGTATTGAAAAAATCAGGGATCGTTTTGAAAGTGATTACCCAGAGTTATGGAAATCTTTGGAAGAGTCTGCATTACCCTTAAAAAATGATTCTGGTAATCCATTGTCGGCCGGGGAGTTATTCGAAATATTTTCAGGATTAAAATCTCTACCTTCATCTTTTGACTGGTACATAGAAGATGAAGAAGCCTCTGCTTTAAGTGATGCTCTTTCAGTGCATTTTTGTCAGAATAAGGCTTGGAGATCATGTAAAATTCATGTAATGGAAGCCTATGCTGTCCATAAATCTGCCCGTAGAGAACGTTTTGCTGAGGTAATAGCAGGAATTAGAGATTATACAGCAGAAGAATTAGATGGAGAACTTCTTGATTTATATGAGGCTTCAAAAAAACTTTCTTATTTTCAGGGTAGGGGACCTAATGCTTTCCTCGCAGAATTAAGAAATATAGCTTCTGAAAATAACATGAATTTTCATAATAAATGACGCTAAACAATAACTTAAAACTGGCTGAAAACGCTATTCTTTCTGTCGAAGAGAGTTTAAGTAAAGTTTTCCAAGAAAGGTCCAATCAGGTTTTCCAGAAATTGGAAAATATTTTGACAATTTTTAAGGAAGAAAAAGTTTCTACTAGTCATTTCAATCAATCTTCTGGTAGTGGTCATGATGATATATCTAGAGAAAAAATTGATGCGGTTTTTGCAAGATTGTTTGTTGCTGAAAAGGCAGCTGTGAGGATGCAATTTGTAAGTGGAACGCATGCAATAAGTTCTGTCTTATTTGGAATTCTTAGACCTGGAGATGTAATGTTATCTCTTACAGGACAACCATATGACACGTTAGAAGAAGTTATAGGAATAAGGGGAGGAGGAAAAGGCTCACTTAAAGATTTTGAGATTGAATATAAGCAAATAAATATCTGCGATAATTTTGATTCTTTTGAAGAAAAAATTGTTCATTCTTTTAAAGAAAATTCATGCAAATTAGTATTCATACAAAAAAGTTGTGGATATAGTTGGAGAAAGTCTCTTACGAATCATCAGATAGAGAAAATTTGTAGTCTTATTCATTCTCTTGATCCTAACTGTATTTGTTTTGTTGATAACTGTTATGGGGAGCTTGTTGAAGATAGTGAACCAATTTCTAAAGGGGCAAATATAATTGCTGGATCATTGATTAAAAATTTGGGAGGAACAATTGTTCCTACTGGTGGTTATGTTGCAGGAGATGCAGAGTTGGTTGAGATGGCATGTTCTAGATTAACCTCACCAGGTATTGGTTCTTCTGCAGGAATAAATTTTGGACTAGGAAGATTAATTTTGCAGGGTTTGTTTTTAGCACCACAAATTGTTCACGAATCACTAAAAGGGGCTGATATGGTTGCAGCAGTCTTTAAAAATTTGGGATTTAAGGTTTTACCAGAGCCAGCAACTTATAGATCTGATCTTATTCAGTCAGTAAGATTGAATAATCCTGATTTGGTACAAAAAGTTTGTCAATCTTTTCAAAATTCTTCACCAGTAGATTCTTTTCTGAATGTTGTTCCATCATCAATGGATGGATATGATTCAAAATTATTAATGGCAGGAGGTACATTTATTGAAGGTAGTACAAGTGAATTTTCTGCTGATGCCCCTCTAAGAGATCCTTACAATATTTTTGTTCAAGGTGGTTCTCACATAGCTCACATCAAAATTGCATTAATTCGATTATTATCTGAATTATTAGAGGAAAAATTAATTTCAAAGGATTCTCTATTTCCTTTATCTACTTAATCATGTCTTACAAGTTTCCAGACAACCTCAACTATGCTGATACTCATGAATATGTCTTGGAAGAAAATGGATTATTAAAAATTGGAGTTAGTGAATTCGCTATAGATCAATTAGGAGATATTGTTTTTGTTGAATTAGCTGATCAAGGGGCGACTTTAGAGAAAGGCGAGACTTTTGGAACAATAGAATCAGTTAAGGCGGTTGAGGAAGTCTATCTGCCTTTTTCAGGGGAAATAGTATCTGTAAATGAAAGTGTTATTGAGAACCCTGAGCTTTTACAGAATGATCCGATTGGAGACGGTTGGTTAGTCATTTTGAAACCAGAATCAAAAGCATCAATTGCTGATTTGATGACTTCTGAGGAATATCAAACAAAGGTTGTACCAAAATAAGGCAAACTTTTTAAAAAGAGCTATTTTAAAGAAAAATATTTTAATATGACATCCAAATTTGGGTCTGATTTGTTTATAGATAGGCATCTTGGCTTAGGAGATAATGATGAAAGAATTATGTTGAACAAGCTTGGTTTTAATAATATTGATCAATTTATAAATCAAGTTATTCCTGAAGATATTCAGCTTAAAGATAAATCTTCAGAAATATTGCCCCAAGGTTGTTCAGAAATTGAGGCTTTAAATGAATTAGAAGAGATTGCGAATAAAAATACTAAAATGAGATCACTAATAGGCCTTGGTTATTATGACAATCACATGCCTAAAG
Organism: Prochlorococcus marinus XMU1406; assembly: GCF_017696055.1. Lineage (NCBI taxonomy): Bacteria > Bacillati > Cyanobacteriota > Cyanophyceae > Synechococcales > Prochlorococcaceae > Prochlorococcus > Prochlorococcus marinus. Next base: position 524,974 of record NZ_JAAORG010000003.1, on the reverse strand, counting down.
TAATCCAAAGACATGTTCTTGAAAATCCAAGGTGGTACACGTCTTATACTCCATATCAAGCAGAAATTGCACAAGGAAGATTAGAAGCTCTATTTAATTTTCAGACTATTGTTTGTGAACTAACAGGATTCCCTGTCGCCAATGCATCTTTGTTAGATGAGGGTACTGCTGCTGCAGAAGCTATGGCCATGAGTTTTTCCGCAAGAAAAAATAAATCTTCAAAAGTGTACTTAGTGGAATCAAATGTTTTTGATCATACTTTTAATGTTCTACAAACCAGAGCAAAACCTTTGGGAATATCCTTAAAACGCTTTACTCAAAGTAATCTTCCTAATCATGATGATGTTTTTGGAATGTTGTTGCAATTACCTGGTAAAAATGGGGAATTATATGATCCGACATTCTTAATATCCCAAGCACATAGATCAGAAATTATTGTTACGACATGTCTTGATCCACTGGCACAAGTTTTGATTAAACCAATTTCTGAATTTGGTGTTGATGTAGCAGTGGGCAGTATGCAAAGATTTGGAGTTCCAATGGGTTTTGGTGGCCCCCATGCAGCATATTTTGCTTGTAGCGAAAAATATAAAAGGTTGATACCCGGAAGAATTGTTGGGCAAACTCTATCTAAAAATGGAGAAAAGTCTCTAAGACTAGCTTTGCAAACAAGAGAGCAACATATTAGAAGGGAAAAGGCCACTAGTAATATTTGTACTGCTCAATCTTTGTTAGCCATAATTTCTTCTTTTTATGCTATTTATCATGGACCCTCTGGATTAACGCAAATTGCTAAGAGATTAGTGGAGTTGAGAATAAATTTAGAATCAAGTTTAGCTTCTTTAGGTTTTGATATTCCTGATGGGATTAGATTTGATAGTGTTGATGTTTATTCTGAGCACTCCCAGAGGATCCATAATGAAGCTTTAAAAAATGGCTATAACTTAAGAATTTTGCCGCTGGGATCAACTATTGAAAATTCAACTGGCTTTGGGATCTCTTTAGATGAGCTTAGTAATGAAAAAGAAATCAAAGATATTTTGACTTTCATAGCAAACCTTATAGAAAAAGTAGAAGATTTAGAGCATATAAAATTTGATAAAGTATTTAATCTTGAAAGTTTAGCTTTGAGATCTAGTGCATGGATGAAGCAAGATATATTCACAAATTACCAAAGTGAAACTGAATTAATGAGATATATATTCCGACTTGCAGAAAAAGATTTTTCTTTGGTAGATGGGATGATGCCATTGGGAAGCTGTACCATGAAGTTAAATTCTGCAGCAGAATTAAATCCAGTTTCTTGGGCTAATTTATCTTCTATTCATCCTTTTTCCCCACCAGATCAAACTAAAGGCTATTCAAAAATCATTTCTGACCTAGAAAAATGGATAAGTGATATTGTTGGTTTAAAATCAGTTTCTTTTCAACCAAATGCAGGCTCTCAAGGAGAGTTTGCAGGTTTATTGGCAATAAATTCTTATTTTGAATCAAAAGGTGAACTGTTAAGAAAAAAATGTTTAATTCCTAAAAGTGCTCATGGAACAAACCCTGCTAGTGCAGTTATGGCAGGTTTTGATGTGTTAACTGTTGAATGTGATGACGAAGGAAATATTGATTTCCAAGATTTGTCGATCAAGGTCAAGAAATTTGATAACCAAATAGGGGCTCTTATGTTGACTTATCCATCTACTCATGGAGTTTTTGAATTACAAATCAGAAAGATATGTGACTTAATTCACTCTGTTGGAGGATTTGTCTATTTAGATGGAGCGAATTTGAACGCTCAGGTTGGATTATGCAAGCCAGGTAATTATGGTGTTGATGTTTGTCATTTGAATTTACATAAAACATTCTGCATTCCCCATGGAGGTGGTGGTCCAGGTGTAGGACCAGTTGCTGCTTCAGAAATTTTAAGCCCATTTCTTCCTACTCATTCTTTAATGGATAATAATTTATCTAATAGTTCTAATTACGTATCTTCTGCTAATCATGGGAGTGCAAGTATTCTTCCAATAAGTTGGATGTACATAAAAATGGCTGGTCTTAGTGGTTTAAGGAAAGCAACTGCGCATGCAATTTTATCTGCAAATTATATTGCGCATTCTTTAAAGCATAAATTCAAGATTCTTTATAAAGGAAAAAATAATTTTGTCGCACATGAATGTATTTTAGATTTTAGAGATTTAAAATCCAAAACTGGTTTGAGTGTTAATGATTTAGCTAAACGATTAATTGACTATAGTTTTCATGCCCCAACTATAAGTTGGCCAGTGCCAGAGACCATAATGATAGAGCCCACTGAAAGTGAAAGTTTGGTTGAACTGGATAGATTTTGTGAGGCTATGCTATTGATTGGAGAAGAAATCAGCGAAATAGAAAAAAATATTGAATTAAAGAACAATAATGTAATAAGCAATGCTCCCCATACGCTTAAAGAGTTAATTTCTGATGATTGGGATTATCCTTACTCAAAGGAAAAAGCTTCTTTTCCTTATAAAACTCCAACATCTATCAAGTTTTGGTCTTCAGTTTCTAGGATTAATAATGCATATGGCGATCGCAATTTAATTTGTTCTTGCAATGTAAATCAAGCAGAAACCTTCGAAGAAAAAAAATGTGCTTAAAGGACTAGCGTCCTTGTATTTACTTAGTTATTATCAATGTGAATAAAAATTTAATATTTTCTTATAGAATTTTTTTAAATTTTTTTATTAAAATATTCGAGCATCAAATTTTTTGGGGTATTTGAAGCTATGACCAAAGATTTTAAATCTGGTAATGTTAGGCATCTGCCAGTTAAAAACTTAGAATTACCAAATTTTGTCAATAATTTTTCAGGAGATAACCCAAATATTTGTTCCATTGAGGGAACTAATGTCATTAGAGTGCCTTTTGGTAAAAAATTCTCAAAGAAAAAAAGGCCTGAAAAGAATCAAAATATCGCTACTCTAATACTTCCTTTAAGTTCGTATAGTAGTCCTACGCCTCCACACGTAGCATAATTAAGATTACCTTCACTCTATTTCTTTGAGAGTATCTGAATAATAATTTTGCAGTTGTAACGTTGCTTGATTCCAATCCCATTTTTGTGCTTCGTTTCGTGCTTCTTTCCTCATAACTTCTCTTTTATCTTCATTCTCTAGAATTTTTTTTGTCGCTTCGATCAAACTTTGTTCCCCATTATCTTTTTCATCAGGATCATATAAACAACCATTAATTCCATCGCTAATAATATCTGGAATCCCCCCCTTGTTGGCTCCGATCACTGGACATCCTGCCGCCATTGCTTCTAGTAAAACTAACCCAAGTGTTTCTGTACTAGATGGAAATAAAAATATATCTCCAGAGGCATAGGCGCTAGCAAGTTCATCGCCAGATAAATATCCTATGAAATTAGTCTTGGTATTTTCGAATATTTTTTCAAGCTGGTTTCTATATGGTCCGTCACCTACAAGTGCTAGGCAAGCATTAGGGATACTTTCTAATACTGGTTTAATTCTCTCAATTTGTTTTTCTGCTGATAATCTTCCTACATAAATTAATAAGTAATTAGCGTCTTTAAATTTACCAAATAATTTTTCTCTCATTTTCTCACTTCTCAAATCTGGTCGGAAACTGTAAGTATCTACTCCCCTTTGCCACAGAGCAGTCCTTTGAATACCTTTATCTTTTAACTCATTTACCATAGCGGTAGAAGTACATAAGTTTAACAAGGCTTGATTATGAGCTGCTTTGAGTAATTCCCACAATAGTGGCTCTAACATACCCATACCGTAATGTTCCAGATATTTTGGAAGATGAGTATGGTAACTAGCAATTAAAGGAATGTTATTAGTTTTCGCCAACCATATGCCACCTAAGCCAAGTACAGCTGGATTAACAACATGTATCAAATCTGGATTAAATTTTTCTAACTTATCTGAAACTGCAGGACCAGGTAAACCAAGCTTCAACTCTGGGTATAAAGGTAATGGCATTGCCGCGACTCCAACTACAGTTGCACCCATATATGATTCTGGACAACCCTCTGGACAAAAAATTATAACTTCATCGCCATTTTTTATTAAAAATTCAATCGTTTTTGTCAGTCTTGTGACTATGCCGTCAACTTTAGGTAAAAAAGTTTCAGTAAACAATGCAATTTTCACTTTCTTAAGGTTATTATTTCAGAAATTTTAATTAGTCTTTATAGCCTCAGCTTGTTTTTTAGTCCAGGATGAAACACAGGGTATGCGCTTAAGATCACATCTATTGGAGTATTTTTTAGCAACTTCAACAACTTCTTCTAATAAACCATTATCAAGAGTTGTTGGGTTTAAACCTAATTCTATAAAGCATTTGTTATCAACAATTAGATCATTTTCTACTGCTTCATTCCTTGGATTTGGTAAATAATTGATTTTAGCACCTGTCAGAGACGCAACTTTTTTAGCTAGTTCTCCAACTTGATGACTCTCAGTCATTTGATTAAAGATTTTAACTCTCTCTCCAGGTTTTGGAGGATTTTCAAGAGCAATTTGTACACATTTTACAGAGTCTTTTATATGTATAAAGGCTCTTGTTTGACCTCCTGTACCATGAACACTTAATGGATATCCAATTGCAGCTTGCATTAGAAATCTGTTTAGAACAGTTCCATAATCTCCGTCATAGTCAAATCGGTTTGTTAATCTAGGATCTTTTAAAGTTGCTTCTGTATTTGTTCCCCAAACAATTCCTTGATGTAGATCAGTAATCCTTACAAGATCATTTTTGTTGTAGTAAAGAAATAATAATTGATCTAAAGTTTTAGTCATATGGTAAACACTACCTGGACTTGCAGGGTGTAATATTTCTTCTTCAAAGCGGCTTCCATCTGGTTGTGGAACTTCAACTTTTAGATAACCTTCTGGAATTGTTGCACCTCTATGTGATCCATATCCGTAAACTCCCATTGTTCCTAAATGTATAACATGAATATCTAAATTACTTTCTACTATTGCAGCAAGAAGGTTGTGAGTACCATTAACATTATTATCTACTGTATATCTTTTGGTAAAACTTGATTTCATCGAGTAAGGCGCTGCTCTTTGTTCCGCAAAATGGATCACAGAATCAGGTTTTTCATTAATGAGCAAATTGAGTAATTTTTGATATTGTTTAGAGATATCCATGTTTATAAATTTCATAGGCTTACCTCCAATCTCCTCCCATGCAGAAAGTCGTTCTGTGATCGAAGCAATTGGAGTTAGAGATTCTACCTCTAGGTCAATATCAATTTTTCTACGACTTAAATTGTCGACAATAATTACTTCATGATTTTGATCTGCTAAATTCACCGCACAAGGCCAACCGCAAAAACCATCTCCACCTAGAACAATAACTTTCACTCAGAACTCCAGAATTAATAGATTCATAATATATTTATTAAATTACTACAGTGTGCTTCCAATTTGCGAAAAAACATTGTAAATAGTTTCAAATCTTTTTTCTTAATACGATAAATAAAATCAAATAATAAGTTTTACTCTCTTTTTAAACTTTGCTCAATTTAGAGAATTAGAGATGTTTTTTTCCGGTGAACTTGCTACAGCAAAGTCTTGTTTTTTTATTCTGCCTGCCAGAAAAGATTGCCTGCCAGCTTTTACACCATAATTGATTGCTTGAGCCATTAGAGGAGGATTTTCAGCTTGTGCTATTGCACTATTGATTAAGACACCATCAGCTCCAAGTTCCATAGCTTGAGAAGCTTCACTTGGCACCCCAATTCCTGCGTCAATTATTACTGGAACTTTTGCATTCTCAATAATTATCTCTATGTTTGATAAATTTAATAAACCTTGCCCGGAGCCAATAGGCGAGCCTAATGGCATAACAGTTGCACATCCTATTTCTTCCAATCTTTTTGCAAGAATAGGATCTGCATTGATATAGGGAAGTACAGAAAAACCCTTTTTAATTAAAATTTCGGCTGCTTTAAGTGTTTCTATTGGATCTGGTAGCAAATACTTTTTGTCAGGAATTACTTCTAACTTCACAAAATTATTTTCTTCTTGACCAGACAATTTTGCAAGTTCTCTTCCCAAAATTGCTATTCTGACTGCCTCATCGGAATTAACACAACCAGCTGTATTAGGAAGCATCCAGTATTTTTTCCAGTTTATTTTTTCGAGTAAATTTTCTCCGGTCTGATCATTTTGAATTCTTCTAACAGCTACGGTTATGATTTCTGTTTCAGAATTTGACAAACTTTCTACCATATCTTGAGTAGATTTGTATTTGCCAGTACCTACCATTAATCTACTGGAAAATTGTTTCCCCCCAATTAGTAGAGATGAATAATTTTTCATATTTAGAATCCCTTATCTTTAATACCTTTATAAGGTTTGTAATTATTTCTTTTTTCTAACTCCTTACTTTTTTTAATTGCTGTTTTGTTGTTTGGATCTATTACCAAAACCTTTTGATAAGTTGCATATGCCAAGTCGTATTCAAGTAAACGCTGTTGTGCTGATGCGAGGTTATTTAGGGCTATAGGATATTCTGGGAGTGATTTTATTGCAGAGTTATAGTGTTTAATTGCTTTTTGAAATTCATTTTGAGCAGCATAAGAAAACCCTAAAGCGTTATTTATTATGGCTTTAGCTTCATCAGGTTCATTTTCATAACTTTCAATTGCTTTTAAAAGAGTTTTAGTTGCTTCAAAATATAGTCTTTTTTTTATCTGAATCGATCCAAATTCATATAATTCTGTAGCTTTAGTGAGAGAATCTAGACCTTTCTGCTCGAATTTTATTAAATTTAATTCTTCATTTCTTGTTTTTAGAAATTGTCTGAATACAAAAATAGAAATTATTATTAATACAACAAAAAGAATTATTAAATAGGATTGAAAGGAAGAAATTTCCATTACTTATTATTACTTTTTAAAATTATATTCTTTTTTTCTAACTACTAACGGAAGAAACAATTTTTTCAAAACACTTAGGATCGTTTAAGGCTAGTTGAGCAAGCATTTTTCTGTTAATGATAATTTCTGAATTTTTCATGCCATTTATTAACTTGCTATAGTTTGTGCCATTTATTCTCGCAGATGCATTAATTCTAGAAATCCAAAGTCTTCTAAAATCTCTTTTTCTTCTTCTTCTATCTCTGTAAGCATTACAAAGAGCTTTCATCACTCTTTGATTGGCGGTTCTGAAAAGATTTTTATTACCGCCTCTAAAACCTTTTGCAAGATTTAAGATTTTGTTTCTTCTTTTTCTGGCTATGTTGCCTCTTTTTACGCGTGCCATGAATATCTAATGAAAATTGGTTAAAGATTTATGCGTATGGAATCATTAATCTTACATTATCAGCATCTCTTTCATCAACTACTGCTTTTGTTGATAGATGTCTTTTTAACTTGGAGCTTTTATGATCAAGTAAATGATTATGGAAAGCTCTTCTTCTCATAAATTTACCCGTCGCAGTAGCTTTAAATCTTTTGGCAGCTGATTTACGAGTTTTTAGTTTAGACATTTAAGTCAGATATGTTTAATTTAGATAATCTAAACCTTTATACGCATTGTCGCAAATTAAAGTTTTTAATTGATAAGAAAAGTTCTAACTTATGAAATTTAAATTTGCCTTTTTAAATTTATTTTTAGTCTGTATTTCTCTTTTAATAATTAACACGAAATTTAGTTCTAATGTAAAAGCAGAAGATTTGCTAAAGGTTGAATTAAATAAGGAAATTAAAAAAGGAAAATTTTTAATTGGTTTAAAGCAATATCTTGGTGGGAAAAATGATAGTTTTTCTAAGAAAAAGAATATTGAATTTACAACTGATAAAGGTTTTCTTAACCTAATATCGTCTAACGGTATTAAGTATAAATCAAAACAGATTAATATTACCTGGGTCGATATTCCCTACAAAAATCCAAAAAAAATTGAAAGAATTGTTTTTGGTCCTTTTGCTAGCTATGAATCAGCCAAAAAACAAGCAAAGAAACTAAAAGATAAAGGGTTTAAGACAATTGTTGCTTACCCTAAAAATTGGGAAGTATGGATTCCATTTGAAGATGATCTGCCAGAGTTTGAATTAAAAAATACGATTTTTAGAAAAATAAGAAATATTCAAATTACACCTGTTCTTAGAGATGACTATAATGTTATAAAACTCGAAGGACCTATATATATTTATGCTGAAGAGGAAATAAAAATAAATGGTACTAATTTTGGCAAAGATTTTTATTTAATAAAAGATTCATATGGAACTTGGACGTTAGTACAAAAAATTGAGTTCGATGATTATTTGGCAGGTGTTTTGCCATATGAAATTGGACCGAATTCTCCTCTAGAAGCTCTCAAAGCACAAGCAGTTATTGCCAGAACTTGGGGAATCTTTAATTCTGATAGATTTAATATGGATAAATATCATTTATGTATAAGCACTCAATGCCAAGTTTATAAGCCTTCTAAAACTAAAAATAAAAAAGTACAAGAAGCTATAGAAGCAACTTCAAATTTAATTCTCACATATAGAAATCAACCAATAAATGCTTTTTACCATGGTTCTAATGGTGGCATATCTGCTACTGCAGGCGAGTCTTGGCAAATTCAAGATTATTCTTATTTCAATCCAATCATAGATGGTTCTAAATCATTAAATAAAATTTTTAAACTTCCAATTATAAGTGAATCTGATTTAAATAATTTTTTAGATTTTGATAAAGAACAGTTTTATGGGAGTAATCATTCTCTTTTCCGATGGAATAAAAAAATTTCTAGTCTTGAAATTAAAGAAAAGTTAATTAAAAACAAACTTATAAATATTAATGAAAATGTTTTGGATTTAAATTCTATTGAACGTGGTTCTAGTGGCAGAGTGACAAAATTGGAAATAAAAACGAACAAAGTTAATCAATCTATTGTTTTAGTCAAAGATGATATTCGACGTGTATTCAATTTTATACCTAGTAATTTATTTACGATTAATAAATTAAATGATGATTTATGGCTTTTGAGGGGAGGAGGCTTCGGTCATGGTGTAGGTTTATCTCAGTCAGGAGCAATTGAAATGGCTAAATTAGGATTCTCTTATGAACAAATATTGAATCATTACTATCGAGATGCAAAACTAAAAAAAATTGAGATATTGTCTCAATGAAAATTAAATAATTAAAAATTTACTTTTATGGGAAAGGGTTTTTATAAAAATCGAAGATTGAAGTCGTTTATATTTCTTATCGCTTGTTTTTTAGTAGCTCTTATTCCTCATATTTATAATATCGAAATTTTCTTTCATCTTATATTGACACTTTCTTTTGTGATTGTTTTGTACGGTTTAATAGTTATTTCTAGGAATTTCAAAAGAAATAAAGTTGCAAATACTCTGAGCAGCAAAATTAGCAAAAAAAAGTTACCCGTGCTTGATATTTTAGTCGCAGCTAGAGATGAAGAGAATGTCATAGCTAGATTGGTTGAAAGATTATTTAATTTAGATTATCCAACAAATCAATTAAATATTTACATAATCGATGATGGTAGTTCTGATAAGACTCCTTTAATTTTAGATCGATTATCTAGACAATATGAAAAGCTAAAAGTAGTAAGTCGTTCTCCAAACGCAGGAGGCGGAAAGTCAGGAGCTTTAAATTATGCCTTGAAGTTTACGCATGGTGAATGGTTATTAGTTTTGGATGCTGATGCTCAATTAAAACAAGATTCTTTGATAAGATTATTTAGTTTTGTAGAAGATGGTGATTGGTCTGCAGTTCAATTAAGAAAATCAGTAACAAATGTAAGTAAGAATTTTTTAACTTCATGTCAGTCAATGGAGATGGCTATGGACGCAATCTTTCAATATGGAAGATTATCAGTTGCTGGAGTTTCTGAATTAAGGGGAAATGGTCAATTAATTAAGAAAGATACATTATTGGCATGTGGTTCTTTTAATGAAGACACAGTTACAGATGATCTCGACTTAAGTTTAAGGCTATTATTATCAAAATCTAGAATTGGAATCTTATGGGATCCTCCAGTCATGGAGGAAGCAGTTGAGAATTTAAATGCTTTATTAGCGCAAAGACAAAGATGGGCAGAGGGGGGGTTGCAAAGATTCTTTGATTATGGGGATCAATTACTTACAAATAAAATTGATTATTTGCAAAAATTTGATTTAACTTACTTCTTCATCTTGCAATATGCACTGCCAATCATTACTATTTTTGATTTAGTTCTCAGTATTGCTTTATTAGATTCACCAATTTACTGGCCTATTTCATTCACAGCTTTTATGTTATCTGGAATTGCTTTTTGGTACGGTTCTTCTTGTAAAAGCGAGGTACCCGTATTGCAAACAAGCAACTTTTGGATGGTATTTATATCGGTTTTTTATTTATCACATTGGTTTATAGTAATCCCCTGGGTAACAATAAAGATGTCTATTTTTCCCAAAAAGATACTTTGGCGAAAAACTCTTCATACTGGAGTGTAATTTATTCATCAAGCTCTATAATTTCTCCATTAAAGAAATTTGCTAAGTTTTTCGAACTATCATAATTTTCCTCGTTAGATATTGTTATTGACGAATTAGTTGTTGGTTCTATTTTTTTTATTGGTTTCAAATTCTTTACTTCATTTTGGTTTATTTCTAAAGTGTTTTTTGGGTTACTTTTAGTTAATTTTTTGGTTGAAAAATTAAGTACTATTTCTTCTCCAAATATCTTTTTTACTGTATTTTCAATTATAACTTTTCTGCTTTTTATCATATTTTCCCAGTTTGGAGATAATGCAATTGTTATTTTCTCCGAATCAAAACTTTCAAGTTCGGCTTGTTGTGAAAGTAACATTCTTGTAGATGGTAACTCTAATTTAGAAAGAATCACTTCCCATTTATCTTTTAAATTATTTGGTCCAGGATCATTTTGGGTATTGTCAGAAATATGTTCCATACTTTCTTTTTCAAGAACGTCAAATTCTTCTAATTTTTTGTCTTTTTTTTCAATCAATTTCTCGTGATTTTTCTCCTTTTTAATGCTTGGTTTTTGAATTTCATTAGAAATATTTTCTTTATTAGTCATTGCAATGTTTTCTATGCTTTCACGCTTCTCATCATTAACATTCTTTTTAATTTCTAGCTTGTTTTCAAAATTATTTATCTCTTGATTATCTAGAAGACTAGTTAGATGTATTTCAAACCAAAGCCTTGGATTATCGCTTGTTTTGATTTGATATTCAATATTTCTTAAATTATTATGCCAATTAATTATTGTTGATTTATTTATTATTTTTGAAATTTTATCCAATTCCTCTTGAAATTCATTAGAGGTATAGTAAAGATCTGAATATTTATTGTTTGTAGTGTGCAGTAGTAGATCTCTTGTCATATTTAATAATCCGATAATTATTTGATGGGGTTCATTTCCAGCATCATATAATTTGTTGCAGGTGATAATTAATGACTCTGGATTATTTTCAATCAAGGATTTAATCAGATTTGTTAATTCAATTTCTGATACTTCTCCTAGCAGGTTTTGGATATTATTAATTGTTATACCTTCTGGTAAAAGATTTAGTTGTTCAAGGAGGCTTTGTGCATCTCTCATACCTCCATTAGATCTTTTTGCAATCATTTTTAACGCTTGAACTTCATATTCAATGGATTCTTTTTTGGCTATTTCTGCTAAATGTTGAAAAATGTCACTGGGGCTTATTCTTCTAAAATCAAATTTTTGGCATCTACTTTGTATTGTATTTAATACTCTCTCAGGATTTGTAGTCGCAAGGATAAATACAACTCTTGAGGGCGGTTCTTCAATAGTTTTTAGTAAAGCATTTGAAGCTGCCGTTGAAAGCATATGACATTCATCAATAACGTATACTTTCCATCTTGCTTGAGTTGGTGCAAATCTCGCTCTTTCTATAATTTCTCTTATATTTTCAACTCCTGTATTTGAAGCTGCATCAATCTCTATAATATCTAGAGCGTTCCCATCTGTAATTTGTCTACATAAGTCACATTTACCACAAGGATTTATCGTAGGTTGATCGAACGTCTGACAATTTAATGATTTTGCCAATATTCTTGCACTTGATGTTTTTCCAGTGCCTCTTGGACCATTAAAAAGATATGCAGGAGCAATTTTTTTTGTTAATAGTGCTTGTTTGAGTGTAATGGATATAAATTTTTGCCCAACCAGTTCGTCTAAGTTGTTTGGTCTATATTTTTGATGAAAAGGCTTATGTATATTTGGCATTTATTTTACATTAATTATAAAAATTCGGGATTAAATTTAAAAAATTAAACTCTAATTTTATGCAGACTCTTTAATGATTCTTTTTGATCCTGAAGGTAGTTTAACAATTTTAGATGAGAACAAATTTTCTACCATTTTTTTCGTTACTGTGAATTCTTTTATATTTTCTTCAGAAGGCAAAGTGTACATTATGTCTAGCATTAGTTCCTCAATTATTGATCTTAATGCTCTTGCACCTGTTTTTCTTTTATATGCTTCATTTGCTATCGCTTCAACAGAATCAGGCTCAAAAGATAATTCAACATTATCCATACTGAGCAAAGTTTTGAATTGCTTTACTAATGCATCTCTTGGTTGAGTCAAAATAGATTCTAAAGTTTCTTTAGTAAGACGATCTAATACAGCACAAACTGGAATTCTTCCAATAAATTCTGGAATTAGGCCATATTTCACTAAGTCATCTAATTCTAAATTTTTCAAGGAATCTCTTGGGTCTACGATTTTTTTTGCATCAACTTTGTCATGATCTGAATTGGTCGTAAATCCTATGGAGTGTTTACCCATACGCTTTTGAACGATATCCTCTAAACCTATAAAAGCCCCCCCGCAAATAAATAATATTTGGCTTGTATCGATTTGGATGCAGTCATGATAAGGATGTTTTCTTCCGCCTTGCGGTGGCACATTAGCAATTGTTCCTTCAAGCATTTTTAATAATGCTTGCTGTACACCTTCACCAGAGACATCTCTAGTAATTGAAGGATTTTCGCTTTTTCTTGCAATTTTATCTATTTCATCAATGTAAATTATTCCTTTTTGAGCTAGTTCTACATTCATTTCTGATTTCTGCAGAAGTCTTAAAAGTATATTTTCAACATCCTCCCCAACATATCCAGCTTCTGTCAAAGTCGTTGCATCAGCTACTGCAAAAGGAACATCTAGAAACTCTGCTAAAGTTTGAGCCAATAATGTTTTTCCACTTCCAGTCGGGCCGATGAGTAAAATATTTGATTTTTGTAATTTAGTTGCTTGTGAATCTGTTGAATTGCTATTTTTACTTTCTTCTTTAACTTTCCAAGCTAATCGCTTGTAGTGATTGTATACGGCTACTGATAATATTTTTTTTGCAGATTCTTGTCCAACAACTTGATTATCTAAAAAATTTTTAATTTCTAATGGCTTAGGAATTGAGGTTAATTCTAAAGGAACAGATTTTTTTGGATTATCATTTGGTAATTTCTTTTTAACTTGCGGAGCGTTGTTTGCGTACGCTTGATTATCAAGTAGTTCTTCATCGAGAATTTCATTACAAAGGTCTATGCACTCATCACAGATATAAACCCCAGGGCCAGCTATAAGCTTTCTTACTTGGTCTTGTGATTTCCCGCAAAATGAACATTTAAGATGGGCGTCGAATTTAGCCATCGATTATAAGTTTTAATGTGAAAGGTGTTAAATATTCCCTATTCACTAGGATTGCTTATAAATATCGATTCGTCATCATATTCTTAAAAAATCAGTATTCCTTGTCACTTTTTGATAACTTTATCAATTAATCCATATTCAACTGCTTCTATTGGAGATAAAAAGTAATCTCTTTCTGTATCTTCATTAATTTTATCTAAAGGTTGACCGGTATGTTCTGCTAGAAGCGAATTTAATGTTTTCTTGAGAAAAAGTATTTCTTTAGCTTGTATTTCGATTTCTACTGCTTGACCTTGTGCACCTCCAAGAGGCTGATGAATCATAATCCTAGAATTAGGTAAAGCCAATCTTTTCCCCTTTGCTCCTCCAGAAAGTAGAAATGCCCCCATACTTGCAGCTACTCCAAAGCATATTGTCACTACATCAGGGGATATTTGTTGCATGGTATCGTAGATGGCCATTCCTGCAGTTACTGAGCCTCCAGGGGAATTGATATATATTTGGATGTCTTTTTCGGGATCTTCAGCTTCAAGAAATAATAATTGTGCAACAAGTGAGTCAGATACTTGATCATTAATTCCAGTACCTAAAAAAATTATTCTCTCCCTCAATAGTCTTGAATAAATATCAAAAGCTCTTTCTCCTCTACCTGATTGTTCTATAACGGTAGGAACAGCGGCAATAGTTTTATTATTACTTTCGTAAGAACTTATTGAGCTTTGGATTAAATGTTTTTTTTCTGAGTTCACAAATTAGTTTTAGTCTTATAAGTAATTTAAGGGGTTTTTGTTTAATTAGTAGGAAATTTCATAAATTATTTTTTTTCTTTTTTATTTTGAGTTTTTGTGGCTTTTGTTGTTTTTGTTGAAGTTTTTTTTGTTTTTGTTGTTATGGAGGTTTTGGTTGCTTTAGAAGTTTTTGTAGTTTTTTCTTTTATTTCAGAATTTTCTTCAAGCCAAATTATTAATTTTTCTTTGAGTAAATCGTCACTTATTACTTCTGTTAATTTTTTAATATCTATTTGTTTTGAAGATTGAGAAATAGCATCTTCATAATCTTTCATTTTTAAATCAATTTCATCTTTTTCAACTGTTATTTTTTCTTTTTCAGCTAATGCTTTTAGAGCTAAATTTCTTTGAACATTTTTTTCAGCTTGAGGCCTTGTGGACTCTGCTAATGACTTTACTAATTCCGGAGTGAAAGTAGATTTAACATCAAGACCTTGTTGAGCAAATCTTTGAGCGGTTTGTTCAATATTATTCCTCACTTCTATATCAATCATAGATTTTGGAATTTCAGCAACCAATTCGTTTGTTAAGGCATTTAATAAAGCTTCAATTTTGATATCTTTTTGAGTTTTTTCAAAATTGTCTTTAAGTTGCTTCTCAATATCTTTCTTGAGCTCTTGTAATGATTCTTTGTTGCCAGACTGTTTTGCAAAATCATCATTAAGTTCAGGTAGTTCTTTTTCCTTAAGATCCTCAAGATTTACTTCAAAGATTGCCTCTTGGCCTCTTGAAGCCTCATGAGAATAATCTTCAGGAAATTTAAGGTTAAGTGTTTTAGTATCTCCAATTTTCATCTTTACGATTCCCTCAACGAAACCGGGAATCATTTTGTTCTTTTCTAACTCAAGATCCATTGATTCACTTGTCCCACCATCAATCTCTTTACCAGAATTTTTATATTTTCCTTTGAAACTAACTACAGCAATATCTCCCAATTTTGCTGCTCTATTGGATACTGGAATAATGTTTGCAAACTGACTTCTCGATTTTTCTAGCGCTTCATCTACTGACTTAGGATCAAACTTTGTCTTTGAGATTTCAATACTAAGTCCTTTGGATTTTTTTAGTTTTAATTCGGGGGCAACATCAGTTTGAAGAGTAACCTTAAGTGATTTTTCAGGACTAAACTTTGCGAGTAAAGATTCAAATCCATCTACCAATTCTGGTTCACTTAGTGGCTCTATAGATTTTATTTTTAATGCTTCTTGCCATGATTTATCAATAATTTTTTCTAGAGCAGAAGCATGTAATTGTGTGATGCCAATTCTTTGGATTAAGACTTGTTTAGGAATTTTACCAAGTCTAAATCCCGGAATTTTAGCCGAACGACTGATAGTACTGATTGTCTCATTCACACAAGTTTTGCATGTCTCAGATGGTATTTCTAATTCAAATGCAATTCTACTTTGAGGCAGAGGGGTTGTTTTGACTATTAATGCTTCTTTAGCCATTTTTTTGTAATTATTACTAAAAGCCGAAACTTAATTATTTCACATTATGTGATTTCCTTGAAAGTTATTTTTTTGATAAAGTAAAAAAAATAGTCAATCTATTTATAAAAATCATTTTAAAGTGTGAGACAATCTCCGTTTTTGCCTAATAGGCCATTAAAAGTTGCTGTTTTAGGATCTTCAGGTGCTGTGGGATCTGAATTACTCAAAATTCTTGAACAACGTGATTTCCCAATATCAGAATTGGTCTTGCTTTCATCAGAGCGTTCAGAAGGAAAAAAAATTATTTGGAAAGGTGAAGAATTAGTTACAAAAAAAACAACTAAGGAAGAATTTCTGAATCTTGATTTAGTTTTAGCTTCAGCTGGCGGAAGTATTTCAAAAAAATGGTTGTCTACCATTATGGAACAAAATGCTTTATTGATAGATAATTCCAGTGCTTTCAGATTAGATAAGAATGTACCTCTTGTAGTTCCTGAAGTTAATGCTAGTGACGCACTCAATCATGATGGTGTAATAGCAAATCCAAACTGCACTACGATTTTGTTGACATTAGTTTTAGCTCCGTTAAATAAACTTTCGACTATTCAAAGAGTTGTTGTCTCAACATATCAATCTGTAAGTGGTGCAGGCCAATTGGCTATGGAGGAACTAAAACTTTTAACTGAACAATATCTTCAGGGTAATCCTCAAAAAAGTGAAGTTTTGCCATACTCACTGGCTTTCAATTTGTTTTTACATAATTCACCCATGCTTGCAAATAATTACTGCGAAGAAGAGATGAAAATGGTTAATGAGACCAGGAAAATATTAAATATTACTGATTTAAAGCTTTCTGCTACATGCGTTCGAGTCCCAGTACTTAGAGCACATTCTGAATCGATTAATATTGAATTTGCCGGTCTAGTTGAGCCTAAAAATGCTCTTGAAGAATTAAAAAAATCTCCTGGAATTGAAATTATTGAGGATTACAAAAATAATAGATTTCCTATGCCAAATGACGTTATGGGAAGGGATAATGTTGCTGTTGGCAGGGTAAGAACTGATATAAGTCAGCCTAATGGATTAGAATTATGGTTATGTGGAGATCAAATAAGAAAAGGAGCAGCACTAAATGCTGTTCAAATAGCTGAGTTGTTAATTCCAAAAAAATGATTAAAGGCAAAACTGAGTGTAATAACCCACTATTTGGAAGAATATTGACTGCAATGGTTACTCCATTTAATGAAAATGGAAATGTAGATTATGAACTAGCTATTAAACTCTCAAATTATCTTTTTGAGAACGGTTCCGATGGTGTTGTGTTATGTGGTACTACTGGAGAATCTCCGACTCTTTCATGGGCTGAACAGCATGATTTATTTATTGCAGTAAAAGGATCTTTGGATTCAAGTTGTAAAGTAATAGTTGGCACTGGTAGTAACTGTACAAGCGAGGCTGTGGAAGCTACAAAAAAAGCCTACGACTCTGGTGCCGACGGTGCTTTGGTCGTTGTTCCTTATTACAATAAGCCACCTCAAGAAGGTCTTTATAAACATTTCAGTTGTATCGCTAATTCTGCAAAGGATTTGCCTCTAATGCTCTACAACATTCCTGGAAGGACAGGATGCAATTTATTACCTGATACTGTGAAGAAACTTATGGATTTCTCAAATATTCTCAGTATTAAAGCTGCAAGCGGTAGAATAGAAGAAGTAACAGAACTAAGAGCTATTTGCGGCTCCGAACTCTCTGTATATAGTGGCGACGATTCATTGTTGCTCCCAATGTTATCTGTAGGTGCTGTAGGAGTAGTAAGTGTTGCAAGTCATTTGGTTGGATTGCAATTGAAAGAGATGATTCATTCCTTTCAAAGTGGAGACATTTCCAATGCACTTGTTATTCATGAAAAACTTCAGCCTCTTTTTAAAGCACTCTTTATGACTACTAATCCAATCCCAATTAAGGCTGCTTTGGCGCTATCGGGATGGAATGTAGGTAATCCTAGAAGTCCTTTGTCACCATTAAGCAATGACATGAAAAAGCAACTATCTTTTATCCTGAAATCCCTATAATAGGGATTATATTTAACTTGATAATTAAATTTAAATAAACCTTATTTGATTACAAGCAGGCCTTCATAAATTTCAAAATTATGCAATCAAGTACAAATTCAACTGTAAATAGATCTACTAATGATTCATCTAGATCTAAAAGTAATACTCCAGCTTTACGCGTAATACCTCTTGGAGGACTACATGAAATAGGAAAAAACACTTGTGTTTTTGAATATGGTGATGAATTGATGCTTGTTGATGCAGGTCTAGCTTTCCCATCTGATGGGATGCATGGCGTAAATGTTGTTATGCCAGATACAACCTTTTTAAAAGAAAATCAAAGAAGAATAAAAGGAATGATTGTTACTCACGGTCATGAAGATCATATTGGAGGTATTTCTCATCATCTAAAGCATTTTAATATTCCGATTATTTATGGCCCAAGACTCGCAATGTCAATGCTTAGAGGAAAAATGGAGGAAGCAGGGGTATCAGATAGAACAACTATACAGACAGTAAATCCAAGAGATGTAGTAAAAGTTGGACAACATTTTTCTGTTGAATTTATTCGAAATACCCATTCTATTTGTGATAGTTTTTCTTTAGCAGTTACAACACCTGTTGGCACAATTATTTTCACAGGAGATTTTAAGTTTGATCATATGCCAGTTGATGGAGAGCAATTTGATATTGAAAGAATGGTGCATTATGGAGAGAAGGGAGTTTTATGCATGTTCAGTGATTCGACTAATGCCGAAGTTCCAGGTTTTTGTCCTTCTGAGAAAACTATCTATCCCTCTTTAGAAAAACATATTGCGGAGGCAAAAGAACGGGTTATCCTTACCACTTTTGCTAGTTCTGTGCATAGAGTGACAATGATCTTAGAGTTGGCCATGAAACATGGAAGAAAGGTCGGTTTGTTAGGTAGATCGATGATCAATGTTATTGCTAAGGCGAGAGATATTGGTTATATGAAATGCCCAGATGATTTGTTTGTTCCTATCAAGCAAATTAGAGATTTGCCAGATAGAGAGACCTTATTATTAATGACTGGAAGTCAAGGAGAACCCCTCGCAGCGTTAAGCAGAATATCTCGTGGTGAACATCAGCATGTTCGTCTTAAGACTACTGATACTGTAATATTTTCAGCCAGCCCAATTCCTGGTAATACTATTTCTGTTGTTAATACAATAGATAGATTAATGAAACTCGGAGCAAAGGTTGTTTATGGAAAGGGTGAGAATATTCATGTTTCTGGTCATGGTTTTCAAGAAGATCAAAAGTTAATGTTGGCACTCGCAAAACCTAAGTTTTTTGTTCCTGTGCATGGAGAACATAGAATGCTTGTTTGTCATGGCAAGAGTGCACAAACTATGGGGGTTCCAAAGGACAATATTTTAATTATTGAAAATGGAGATGTAGTTGAGTTAACACCTAATTCTATTCAAAAGGGTGATCCTGTAAAAGCTGGTGTTGAACTTCTTGATAACTCACGAAATGGGATAGTAGATGCTCGAGTATTAAAGGAAAGGCAGCAATTAGCTGGGGATGGGGTGGTAACTGTTTTAGCGCCTATTAGTACAGATGGAAAGATGGTTGCGCCTCCTAGAGTTAATTTAAGAGGAGTTGTTACTACTGCAGAGCCAAGAAAAATGTCTATGTGGACAGAACGAGAAATAAGCTGGGTCTTAGAAAATAGATGGAAACAATTATCAAGACAAACTGGTCCGAATAATTTTGAAGTAGATTGGATTGGTGTACAAAGAGAAATTGAAAATGGTTTATCTAGAAGAATGAGAAGAGAATTACAAGTTGAACCACTTATTTTGTGTTTAGTTCAACCTGCTCCAAGTGGAACTCGTGCTTATATTCCAAAGATTACAGAAGAGCAAAATTTTTCCAATAGAAATAGAAATAATAATAATTTCCATAAGAAATCAAACAATAATTATACGAATAGTTCAAATAACCCACAAAATACCCATAAAAGTCCAAAAGTTGCACAGAATTCATCAACTGAGACTGCTAAAGAGGATTCATTTGAAGGTAGAACAAGAAGAAGAAGATCTGCTGTTACATCCTAACTTTTTTCAAAATTTATATAGTTTTTATTCCAAACAATTTTTAAAAACTCTTGCAAGTTAATTTGACCTTTATTTTTTTCATAAATAGAAGTTGCTAATTTTGTTAGATTTTTTGAACTACACTGCTTTGCAGATATTTCTTTTAAAAATCTATTTAAGATTGTGCACCTCGCTTCAATACACATACTATTTAAAAGATTCCTATTGATACCTTTTAAATCTTTACAATAAAGATATGCTAGTTCACTAAGATCATTACGTTCATTATTGTAGTTGCTCATTTTTTGGGAAAAATTATTTATCCTTTCAGAACAACCAGGATAGATAACTTCTAAGGTAGGAATAATTTTTTTTCTTACTAAATTTCTTTTTAATTTAAGATCTGAATTTGTAGGATCTTCCCAGACTGGGATGTTCATGTCATTACAAAATTGTTTTGTATCTTCTCTACTGAAAATTAATATTGGCCTTATTAAAAAAATTTGATTTTCTATTAATCTTTTGCTCTCAATATTACTCAGACCGGCAAAATTGCTCCCTCTAGATAAATTGAGGATAAATGTTTCTGCATTATCACTACTCGTGTGACCTGTTAACAAATAAATATTATGTTTTTGTTGGTTTTTATTTAATAAAGTTTTGGCTCTTTCACATAATTTTTTATATCTCCATTCTCGTGCTTTTTCCTCTGAAGAAATATTTTCTTTATTTGCTTGATCAAAAGAGAATGAAATATTTTGATCTTCGCAATAACTTTTTAATTCAAGAGCATATAGTGAGGATTTTTTATGCCATTGATGATCACCATGCCAAACACTAATAGACCAATTATGTAGTTTTTTTAGGTCATTAATTAGGGTTAATAAGGCCATTGAGTCTTGTCCCCCGGAAACACTTATTAAAATATTGGATCCTTTGGGAATTAATATTTTTTTGGTGAGTATTTCCTTATGAAGCTGATGATGCCATGATGACCAATTTTTCTGAGTTAATTTTTTATCAGACATTTTGTGTTGCTCAGATAATATTTTTTAAAAAATGCACTGTTTTACTAAAACAATGTCACAATCGGGTAATAAATTCATTAAGTAAATGAGTCTGATTAATCTTTTGCCACAAAAAATCAAAGAAGAGTTAAGAAGCAAATCTTTACTCAAAGTTATTTCAGGATTGAATAATTTCGATGTTCAATCTGTGAAAATAATTGTAGAGGCTGCTTCATTAGGAGGTGCAGATCTTGTCGATATTGCTTGTAAACCTGAACTCGTTGATTTAGCGCTTAAGAATTCAACACTACCAGTTTGTGTTAGTTCAGTAGTGCCTCGATCTTTTCAAGATTCTGTAAAAGCAGGAGCATCATTAATTGAGATAGGAAATTACGATACTTTTTATGAAAAAGGCATTAATTTTTCAGATAAAAAAGTTTTAAATATTACAAAAGAGACGAGGGATTTATTGCCTAATGTTCCTTTATCAGTAACTGTTCCTCATACTATGCCTATTGATAAACAAGTTGATCTTGCTGTAAAGCTAGTGGAAGAAGGTGTTGATATTATTCAAACAGAAGGTGGCACCAGTTCTATACCTTACTCTCCAGGAATTCAAGGCTTTTTTGAAAAATCAGTACCAACTCTTGCAGCTACCTATGCTATTCATCAAGAATTTAAAAAACAATCTCTGAATTTACCAATCATGAGTGCCTCTGGATTAAGCCAAGTAACTTGTCCACTAGCAATATCCTCTGGAGCCTCAGCAGTTGGCGTTGGATCTGTAGTTAATAAATTAGATGATTTAATATCAATGATTGCGGTTGTTAGGGGCTTAAAAGAATCTTTGAAAAATTCAATAATTGGAGAAAAAATTTCTTAGTATAGAAATATCCTTTAGCTACCAGCTTGATGAACAACTATAAGCTTCAAGCTCCTTACGAACCAAATGGAGATCAACCAGAAGCTATTAAAAAATTAGTTAAAGGCGTTAATACTGGTAAAGAGTTTCAGACTCTTTTAGGAGCTACTGGAACTGGTAAAACATTTACCATTGCGAATGTAATTCAACAAACAGGAAGACCAGCACTTGTATTAGCTCATAACAAAACGTTAGCTGCACAACTATGTAATGAATTAAGGCAATTTTTTCCAAAAAATGCTGTTGAGTACTTCATTTCTTACTACGATTATTATCAACCTGAAGCTTATGTACCTGTAAGTGATACTTATATAGCTAAAACGGCTTCAATTAATGAAGAAATAGATATGCTTAGGCATTCTGCAACACGCTCATTATTTGAAAGAAAAGATGTAATTGTTGTAGCCTCAATAAGTTGTATTTATGGTCTTGGTATACCGAGTGAGTATTTAAAAGCTGCAGTTAAATTTGAAGTGGGAAAATCAATAAATCTACGTTCCTCTTTGAGGTCTCTTGTTGAAAATCAATATACTAGAAATGATATTGAAATTACTAGAGGTAGATTCAGAATTAAAGGTGATGTTTTAGAAATCGGTCCAGCTTATGAAGATAGATTAATAAGAATCGAATTATTTGGTGATGAAGTCGAAGCTATTAGATATGTTGACCCTACTACAGGAGAAATACTTGAAAGTTTGGAACAAGTTAGCGTTTATCCAGCAAAGCATTTTGTGACTCCAAAAGAAAGACTTGAGAGTGCAATCAGTGCAATTAGAAGTGAATTAAAAACTCAAGTCGATAAATTTACATACGAAGGAAAATTATTAGAGGCTCAACGCCTAGAACAACGCACAAAATATGATTTAGAAATGCTTAAAGAGGTTGGTTATTGTAATGGAGTTGAAAATTATGCTCGTCATTTATCAGGCAGGGAGGAAGGTTCACCGCCAGAATGCTTAATAGATTACTTTCCCAAAGATTGGTTATTGGTAGTTGATGAAAGTCATGTCACATGTCCTCAACTTCATGCGATGTACAACGGTGATCAATCTAGAAAAAAAGTTTTAATAGATCATGGTTTTAGATTGCCAAGTGCTGCAGATAATAGACCTTTAAAATGTGAAGAGTTTTGGGAAAAATCAAAACAGACATTGTTTATAAGTGCAACTCCCGGTCAATGGGAATTAGATCAATGTGATGGTGAATTTATTGAGCAAGTTATAAGACCAACTGGGGTATTAGATCCTGTAATTGATGTAAGACCTAGTGAGGGCCAAATAGAAGATTTGTTATCTGAAATAAGAATTAGAGCTGAAAAGAATCAAAGAGTCTTGGTGACAACACTTACTAAGAGAATGGCTGAAGATCTAACTGATTTTTTATCTGAAAATAAAGTAAGAGTTAGATATTTGCATTCCGAAATCCATTCAATTGAAAGAATTGAAATTATTCAAGACCTTAGAATAGGCGAATATGATGTTTTGGTAGGAGTTAATTTATTGAGGGAGGGACTAGATCTTCCTGAAGTATCCTTAGTCGCTATTCTAGATGCTGATAAAGAAGGTTTTCTTAGGGCAGAAAGGTCCTTGATTCAAACAATAGGAAGAGCTGCAAGACACGTAGAAGGTGTTGCCTTGCTTTATGCAGATAACTTCACAGATTCAATGAAAAGAGCAATATCTGAAACTGAAAGAAGAAGAACTATTCAAAATAAATATAACCAAGTCAATGGTATTACTCCACAACCTGCAGGCAAAAAAATAGAAAATTCAATATTATCTTTTCTAGAACTTTCCAGAAAATTAGATGCTGGTGGTTTATCTAAAGATTTAATAAATATAGTTAATAACAAAACTGACGCAATTCTCAATTCCAGTGATAATCAATGCTTGCTCGAAGAATTGCCTGACTTAATAGAAAAGTTAGAAATTAAAATGAAAGATGCTGCAAAAGAGTTAAATTTTGAAGAAGCAGCAAATTTCAGGGATAGAATCAAAAAATTAAGACAAAAATTGGCAAGAAATAATTAAAAAGAACTTATTTTTCTAATTCGAAATAATTATGAATAGCATTAACTGCTTTGTCACAATCTTTTTCTAAGACAATACATGAAGTCCTAATTTCACTAGTGGCAATCATTTCAATATTGATATTTTGGTCAGCCAATGCTCTAAATATTTTTCCAGCCGTTCCAACCTTAAATGCCATTCCCGCTCCTACTGTGCTTACCTTGGCTATAGCAGGGCCATCTTCAATGTATGATCCGGGTAATTTTTTTGTTAAGGCCTCAAAAACTAAGTTAGCTTTTTCTCTATCTTGCTTATTCATTGTAAGGCTAATATCCTTAGTTTTTAAAGAGGAAAATCTTTCAGACTGCACGATCGTATCGAAAACTAAATTATTTTCAGCTAATGCTAAACATATCGATGCTGCTACACCTGGACGATCAGGCAGTTTACGAAAACTTACTTGAACTTGGTTTTTATCTAATGCAATTCCTCTTACTTCAGGTTGATCTTGTTTTTCGTTGATTGGATTAACAAATATTTGTGTATCGGACAACTTAAATTTCTCAGCAACAAATCTAATAGCTTTTGGAATATTATTAATTTCAATTACACAGCTGACTTTAATTTCACTAGTAGCTATTAACCTGACATTTATATTCGCTTGAGATAAAGTATCAAATAAATCAGCTGAAACACTTGGTCTACCCATAATGCCTGCTCCTTGAATACTTAATTTAGTCATGTTTGTTTTTAGATTGTATTCTCCGCCTAGTTGACTAGTTATAAGTTCACATTGTTCTGCAGTTTTTTTAACTTCAAATTCACTAACAGTAAATGTAATATCGTTATTATTTCCATCATTTGTTGCTTGTATGATTAAATCTACATTAATACTTGCTTCTGATAGTTTTTCAAATATTTGTGCAGCAATCCCAGGCCTATCAGGAATATTTGAGAGACTGAATACTGCTTGGTTTTCTAATACTTCAAGACTATTGACTGTTTTTGTTAATTCTAAGCTTCCTCTTTTGAGCGGGAGAGGTTGGATTTGACTTTTTAGGAGAGTCCCACTTGAGTCACTTTGGCTTGATTTGACGCACAATTTAATTCCATAATTACGAGCAATTTCTACTGCTCTTGGATGTAGAACTGAAGCACCGACGCTTGCAAGTTCCAGCATTTCCTCACAGCTAATTTCATCTAAGAGTTTTGCATTTGGAACAATTCTTGGATCAGTAGTAAGAACCCCTGGAACGTCTGTATAAATTTCGCAAGTTTCAGCTCCTAGAGCTGTTGATAAAGCTACTGCAGAGGTATCTGAACCACCTCTACCCAAAGTTGTAATTTCCATGGATCCCGTATGACTTAATGTTGTTCCCTGAAATCCAGCCACTACAACTACAAAACCCTGATTTATGTAATTTTGGATTCTTTCTTTTTTAATATCTAGAATTCTTGCTTTCCCATGTATTGATTCAGTAATAATGCCAACCTGGCTACCGGTCATTGAAATTGCAGGTATTCCATATTCGTTTAATGCCATTGAGAGAAGAGCTATGGTTACTTGCTCTCCAGTTGAGAGAAGCATATCCAATTCTCTTCGATTAGGATTTTTACTAATTGATTCCGCTAAACAATTTAAATCATCTGTGGTTTGCCCCATTGCAGAGACAACTACGATAATCTCATTTCCTGCTTCTTTACTTTGACAAATGCTCCTTGCAATATTTTGAATTTTTTTTATATCACCGACAGAAGTACCGCCAAATTTTTTTATTAGTAAAGCCATATTTGAATCATAATGTAAATTTCTAAACTTATAATTTGGTTAACTTAAATTAATTAAATTCTCCGTAAAAACATATATAGGATTATTACCTTGTTTTAGTAATGATTCAATATCTAATAAGTTACTCATTAAATTAATTAAATATTCTTGCGATATATTTTTTACTTTTCTTCGAATAAAAAATATTCTTTTTGGATTAGAAATGCCAGCAAGATTAAAAATCTTTTCTGCGTTATCATTTTCTGAATTAACTGCTAATTTTATAATGGTATGAATTCTTATTTGACTAATTAAACCTGCATTTAGTCTTAAAGCAGGTTCTCCTTTCTGTAAGGAGTAATTTATTTCAATGAGGCTTTCATGAATATTTTTTTGTAAGAGAAGATCAATGATTTTGAAAATGTTGGATTGATGATCACAAAATATTTTTTTTACATCAATACTTTTAAGAAAAAGTTGTGAATCCGAATCACTTTCTACTGCAGAAAGGTATATTTTTGCTTTGGCTAATTCATTTATTAGTTTAAAGCTATCATTTCCAACAGAATCAATAATCAATTCAACTGCATTTTTATCAATTTTGATATTCATTTCATTTGCTGCATCTTCTAAAAATCTTTTTTGTCCCTCATAGTCCCAGATTTCTGGTAAAGAAAATGATTTTTCTTTGGCTAAATTATTTTTGATAAGTTGTTGTAGAAATTTAGTACTCTTTAATCTTGAATCAGGTTTTTTTGTATTTTGTAAAATTAAATAATTATTTTGAGGTATATTGTCATGAATTTTTTCAAATTTAGTTCTTAGGTCCTCATTTTTTGTAGTAAAAATTGGATTATTTTTCAATGTTATTATTCTGCATCCATCTCCAAAAGGAGGAGTGAGAACTTCATCAAAAGCTTTATTTACTTGCTCATTATCATCTCCATTTAAATTAGTTACGTTTATTTCTTTCCATGCTTTGGATACTTCCTTATCAATTAATTTTTGAATAAATGTATTTTGAGCATTCAGATCATTACCCCATAATATTTGTATTGGCATAATTGCTCAATAAAAATCATATATTAACTATGATTACTTTTAACACAAATTAAATTTAATGGTAATTGATCATCCAATTTTTTTGGAAAGCATCAAATTTATAAGATCTCATTTAGGAGCCAATGATCTAAATTATTTGGAGAAAAAAGTTTTAGAGAGATTAGTTCATACTTCAGGAGATTTTTCTGTTCAAAATCTTCTTGAGTTTAGTGAAGGTGCATGCGAAAAGGGCATTGAGGCACTAAAAAATGGTGCTCCTATTTTAACTGATACCGATATGGCAGCAGCAGCTATAAAATCAATGGCAGAAAATACCAATAGGAATAAAGTTTTTACGGCTAGAAGGTGGTTTCAGGATAATAATCACAAAAAATTAACTAAAACTGCTTATGGCTTAAGTGAAGGTTGGAAGGAGTTATCTGTTAAAAATTCTGGGATTAAATCACCTATTATAGTAATTGGCAGTTCGCCTACAGCTTTAACGTATTTAATTGATCTTTTAGAAAATGCAAAAGATTTACCTAGTTTAATTGTTGGAATGCCAGTTGGATTTATTGGAGTAGAAAAAAGCAAAAACAAACTAGTTTCTACTGATCTTCCAAGAATTGTTTTGAATTCAACTAGAGGAGGTGCTGCTATGGCAGCTGCTGCGGTTAACGCATTGTTGAGGGAAACTATTTAAATAGTACTAATCTTTTAAAAATTTCCAATATCTAATCAATATCAGTATTAAATTTATTATTTTTTTCTAAAGAATTTAAAACTGATTTTGCTTTTTCTATTACTTCTATTGGAACTCCAGCTAATTTAGCTGCTTCTATACCGTAGCTTTTGTTTGAACCACCTTTTACAATCCTATGACTAAAAATGAGTTGATCGTTGCTTTGCTCTACTAAAACTTGAAAATTTTCTATATTCTTATTTGAATTTTTTAAATAATTCAATTCATGATAGTGTGTGGCAAAAATAGTGTTACATTTAATTTTTTGGGCAAGATATTCACTTACGGACCAAGCTATTGAAAGCCCATCAAAAGTAGATGTACCTCTACCTATTTCATCAAGTAAAACTAGTGAGCTAGAAGTTGCCTGATTTAAAATTGATGCAGTTTCAGACATTTCTACCATAAATGTTGATTGTCCAGATGATTGATCATCAACTGCCCCAATCCTCGTAAAGATCCTATCTGAAATCTTTATTTCAGCATTATTAGCTGGAATAAAGCTACCAATTTGTGCAAGGATTTGTATTAAACCAATTTGTCTTATAAAACAACTTTTTCCGCTTGCATTGGGACCGGTTAATATAATTAATCTCTGATTATGATTAAAATAAATATCATTTTCTACAAACTTTTTATTATTTAATAATTGCTCAACTATAGGGTTTCTTCCTGCAATAATTTTTGTACAATTTTTTTTCAGTGAATCATTTATTGGTATTAATGAAGGTTTGATAAAATTGTTTTCTACCGAAGTAATTGATAATCCAAGCAATGCATCAAGAGATGCTATAGATTTTGCAATTGATCTTATTTGTTTTGTTTTTTCAGAAACAATCTTTCTTAATTCGCAAAAAATTTCATATTCCCTAGATGAAGCTCGATTTTTTATTTGGAAAATTTTGTTTTCTTTATTTTTAATTTCTGAAGTGATGTACCTTTCTTCATTAGTTAGTGTTTGCCTTTTTATCCAATGTTGTGGAGCTAAATTAACTTTTGATTTATTTATAGATATGTAATAACCAAAATTTTTATGAAATTGTATTTTTAAGTTAGAAATTTTGCTAATTTTCTTTTCTTTCAATTCCTCTTTATTTAGCCATTCAGAATAATCATCCATTAAGTTGCGTAGACCATCTAATATATTGTCAACACCATCGTGGATTATGCCTCCTTCACTTATATTAAGAGGAGGATTTTCTATTAATTTAAAACTGATAGTATCAGCTAATTTCAATAATTCTTCATCAATATTTTTTAATTTATAAGTCCAATCTGGTAAATCATATTTAAATAATTCAATTATGGATTTAAGTCTAGGCAATTTTTTTAAACCTTCTGCAATTGCAATTAAGTCTCTAGGACTTGCATGACCCGCGCAAGTTCTTCCTGCAAGTCTCTCTAAATCCCCCATAGCCCTTAGTAAATTTTGAGTATCTAGACGTAATTGTTTTGATTCAACAAAGTTTGAAATTATATTTTGTCTTTTATAAATTTCATTAACATTTAATAGTGGTGAATCTATCCATCTTCTTAAACACCTAGCACCCATGCAGGTAAATGTTCTATCAATACTCCATAGTAGTGAACCTACATAATTGTTTTCTCGTTGTGTAGTTTTTATTTCTAAATTTTTTTTAGTTTGATAATCGATAATTAATTTGTTGTGACAAAATTGAATTTGTGGAAAGTCTAGTGAGATCCTTACACAAGAATCCTTGTCTAAATTGGAAGGATTAATTTTTTCTAAATAATTTAACAAACCTCCCAGTGATCTAGTCGCATTGTTTAAATTTTTAAGTCCTATTCCTTCAAGGCTTGCAAGGTTGAAATATTTTTTTATTAAATAATTTGCTTCATTAATGCCGAAAGTAGTCTCTTGTGAAACAGTATATGAGATTTGATCATTTCCTTTAATTAATAAATTTCTTACTTCATTGCTTCCTACAATAATTTCTGAAGAATCTAAATTAATTATTTCATCAAATAGTTTTGATAGAGATTGACCTTCCATAGTTATTAATTCTCCTGTACTTACATCTGCTTTTGATATACCCCATTCATAAGATTCATTTGATTTTTCTTCCGATAAGTAAATAGCAGTAATCCAATTATTTTTTTTTGCTATCAACATTCCTTCTTCAATTACAGTTCCAGGAGTAATGATCCTTGTTATTCCTCTTTTAATTGGGGTCCCATAATTTCCAGAACTTTTTTCTAATTGGTCGCATATAACCACGGAATAATTTTTTTTAATTAAGTCGGCACAGTATCTCTCCATTGCATGATGAGGAACTCCTGCCATAGGGATCTTACCGATTTCTTTGCCAGCATCTTTACTGGTTAGTGTTATTTCTAAAATATTAGATACTAATACAGCATCCTCAAAAAAACATTCAAAAAAATCTCCCAGTCTATATAGCAATAACCTATCTTCATTTTTCTCTTTTAGAGTTACATAATGCTTCATTACAGGAGTTAATTTCAGTTTTGAGACTGTTTTGTAACTAAAAGATTTTTCATTGATGCAGATATTTTTGTTATTTGAAATTAAATCATGATTGAATTTATTTATTAAATTGGTTGAATTTTTTCTCTGTCGAGGCCTATTTTGCGATTCTTTTTTTAAATCTTCCCAAGATAAATCTTCTGTAAATTTTGTTAATTCTTTATGCTCATTATTTTCATTATCAATCGCAAATAAATTTTTTTGAATTATCGTATCTTCTTGCATATTTTTTTAATTCTTACATAGATATTAGGTAGAAAAATTTTTTTTGCATCTAAAGTAGCTAAAAGTATGTAAATTTTCTAAAAAAATAATCATTTTCATGAGATTATATTATTTATAATAAATTTTAAACTTAAGACTGAATTATGCAGGCTGTTAACTTTTTCTTCGTAAATGCTCTATTATTCGCTTCTTTAATAGCGGTAGTAGGAGTACCTGTTTTATATGTGACTCAACCTTCTACTGAAGAAGGACAAAGAGAAAGTCGGAGAAAAATTTACTCCATCGCTGCTGTTTGGATTGTTTTGGTTTTTGTTACGGGAATTGTTTCTTCATTAGTTTGAACTTAGTACCTTTTCGTGAGAGTCTATTAATATAATAAAGTGAAATTTAATGTCTATTTTTGAGGGTACTTTTACTAATGCATCTACTTTAAAAGTAGGGATTGTAATAGCAAGATTTAATGATTTAATTACAAACAAAATTCTATCTGGTTGTCTTGATTGTCTTAAAAGACATGGTTTAGATACTTCTGAATTAAGTAATCAAGTAGATATAGTATGGGTTCCGGGTTCATTTGAATTACCAATTGCAGCAAAAACGCTCATGAAAAACAAGACTTATGATGTTGTAATTGCTCTTGGAGCTGTTATCCGTGGTGAAACTTCTCACTATGATGTAGTTATATCTGAGGCTAGCAAAGGTATTTCAAAAGTTGCAAACGAAAATAATGTTCCAATTATTTTTGGAGTTTTAACTACCGATACTATGCAGCAGGCCCTAGAAAGAGCTGGGATTAAGAATAATCTTGGTTGGAATTATGCTTTGCAAGCAATTGAGATGGGATCTTTAATTAAAAATTTAAATTAGTTGAAAAAATTAATTATTTCTATCATTGATCCCTCCTTTGAGATAAAATGATATTGTTCTGCGGATGTAGCTCAGTGGTAGAGCATCTCCTTGCCAAGGAGAATGTCGAGAGTTCGAATCTCTTCATCCGCTTACTTAGAAAATATATGAGAACTTTTTCAATTGGTTAAATTTGCCAAAGAAACGTTTTTGATAATTGTAGAGAAATGATACTGCTTAAAAAAAAGCATAGAAAATTTAAAATTTTTTAAAGTATTAATAAGCTATTAATTCAAAATTTATAAAACTTGTTTTAAATTTACGAATTACCCAGGAAGTAGTGTATTTAATTAAAACTATTAATTTTATTGCCAATAAATTTACCTAATGTACTGTAATCGTTTAAATGACTAAATTTATCTTTGGGATATTGAAAAGTTTTTTTTAGAGTGGAATTTCTATAAAAAGTATTGAAATCCAGATGATAATGATGAATGTTTAGGTCATTTTCTTTTACGATACTTGCAAAGATATTTTTTATATTATTTGGCATAAAATCAGAGTGATTTTCCTTTAAATTATGTTGTGCCCAGTCATGAGTGATAAATACAATTTTTGTATTTTCTAAATCATTATTAATTTCATTAACTAAGTCAATAACGTTTGAGCGAAAATAGGAAATATAATCATTAATATTAGTACCATTTGGTGAGCTATTTTGACCTAACTGATAAGGTACAATATCAAAATAATTGCAACTATTCAGTCCTGGAATAGATGTTTTTTGGGAAATAAATTTCTGGGCTATCCAAATTAAGGAATAAGCGATTCCTGATTTTTCTTCTCCAAATGCTTTGTAGTTGCCAAGAATTACTCCCGCATCTGCGTGACCACCTGCATTATTTTCATCTAATACTCCTATTAATTCATTTTCTTTTGAACGAATGGTGTATGGCCTATATCTACAAAAATCATCTCCAATATCAGTTTGATCAATAAAAAATACAATTATATTTGGCTTTTCATTATAGAAGTTTCTTCTATGCCTATAAACTAAATTGAATAATAATGGGGACCATGAAGCATGACCAAAGATTCTTAATTTTCCTTCCCTTTTTTTATTAATCGTTTTTTCTAAAGTACGGTTCTTAATTTCATTAGTTATCAACCCCTCACCCCAAGAATCTCCAAAAATCCAAATTGAATTATTGGACTTGTTGTTCGTTAAAGTAATTTTGTGGTCAAGATCTGTGTCATCATGATGCCTATGATCTATTAAATCTTGTCTCACAAAAGAACCTTCATTGATAATTAAGCCAATATTGTGCTTTGTATAAGTTTTGTCTTTGAAATATTTTTTGAGTTTTTTGGGTATAACTGTTTCTGATATTATTCTTTTATCTCTATTTGAGTAATTCAAGAGAAGCTGATCAAAAATAGCAATTAATGATGAGAAAAATACTATTACAATGCCAATACTTAAATATTTTATTTTTTTGCTTTCCATAAAAACTTTACTAATTAGAAAATGGAATATATAAAAGGAGCTACAACTGATCCTTGAGTAAAAATAATGAGTGCCCCCATCAGAATAAGAGTAATGATTAGAGGAGCTAACCAGTATTTTTTTCGAACCTTTAAAAAATCCCAAATATCATTTATTAGTTCTAAAAAGTCTTTCATCTTAAAAAATTTTTGTAAGGTTGCATTTGCGATTTGTTTTATATTCTTTGTATGATTTTTTGCCTCTCTTTTTTTGAAGAGGATCATAACCTGTTAGCTTCATAATCATTGCTATAGGTTGCAATATAAATATGAAAACTATTCCAAGAATAATACGACTATTTATCCATCCTAAAACATGACCTATCTTCATCCAAAATCTATATGGATAATCTAATAAGCCTGGCTTAAAAATAGCTAGAAGTATTGATATTATTCCAACCCATATGGTCCAGAATCTAAAGCTATGGCCCCAAATTATTGGGATAAACCATCCTATGATAAGGGGAATTCCAAACCCAATTAGATATCCAAAGTTACGGAGTTGTTTTTTGCTTAAATTATTCATTTTTAATCTAATTCAAACTCCTGTTGCCAGTTTTCATTATTACCTTTAGTTTTTTGTTCAGATTTTAATAAAATTTGATTTTGGAGAACAAGTACATCCATCTCTGTTCTCATAAAACATCTATAAGCATCTTGAGGCGTACAAACAATTGGCTCTCCTCTAACATTAAATGATGTATTAACAACTGAAGGACATCCTGTTTTTTGCTTAAAGGCATTAATTAATTGATAGTAACGGGGATTTGTTTTTTCGCTGACAGTTTGTATTCTTGCTGAGAAATCTATATGTGTTACTGCAGGAATCGATGATCTTGGTATGTTCAATTTTTCTATTCCAAAAAGTTTTTTTTGTTCTGATGTCATCTCTTTGCATAAATCTTTTTTAACCGGTGAAACTAATAACATGTAAGGACTTTTTTGATTTAGTTCAAATTGAGTTGAAAGATCTTCTTCAAGAATTGAGGGCGCAAATGGACGAAAACTTTCTCTATACTTTATTTTTAAGTTCATCACACTTTGCATATTTTGGTTGCGAGGATCTCCAATGATAGACCTCCCACCTAAGGCTCTTGGCCCGAACTCCATAGGACCATTAAACCAACCAATAACTTTCCCTTTATTTAGTAAATCTGCAAGTAATAAAAATAAATCTTTATCCTTTAATGATTTAAAAGGTGCATTAATCTCATTTAAATATTTTGTGATTTCATTATTTGAAAATTCACATCCTAGATATGTACCTTTCATGGAGTCATTTTCTTTTACTTCTCGCGGCTGATCTAAATGTTGATGCCACGCAATAAGAGCTGCACCGATAGAAGACCCTGCATCCCCACTTGCTGGCTGAATCCAAATATTTTCAAATATTTTTTCTTTCAGTAACTTGCCATTAGCTACACAATTGAGAGCAACTCCACCAGCGAGGCAAAGATTTTTTTTATTCGTTTCTTTTTTTAAAGATTTTGCTAGTTTTATAACTATTTCCTCTGTTACTTCTTGAATTGAAGAAGCTAAGTCCATGTGAAATTGATTTAATTCCTCCTCTTTTTGTCTTGGTTTTGCTCCAAATAATTTATGAAATTTTTTACTTGTCATTTCAAATCCACGGTGATATTTAAAGTAACTTATGTTTAATTTAAAAGATCCATCTTGTTTAATCTCAATTAGATGATCTTTTATAAGTTTTGAATATTTTGGTTTTCCATAAGGAGCTAAACCCATTAATTTATATTCTCCAGAATTTACTTTAAATCCGCAGTAATAAGTGAAGGCTGAATAAAGAAGACCAAGAGAGTGAGGAAAACTGATTTCCCAAAGGGAATTGATTTTATTACTTTCACCAATCCAAGCAGATGTTGTAGCCCACTCTCCCACTCCATCCATGCAAAGTATTGCTGCATCTTCAAAGGGACTTGGATAAAATGCAGCAGCAGCGTGTGAGTAATGATGTTCTGAAAATAGAAGATTTGGAATAGAAAACTTTTTTTGAGGGCAAAATTCTCTATTTAAAGATTCAAGCTCTTTTTTTAATTGAGATTTTAAAAATAATTTTTCTTTTAACCATACTTGCATAGCAGCTATAAATGACCTTATACCTCTTGGCGCCGCTCCAAGATAAGTTTCTAACAAGCGCTCAAAGGTTAGAAGAGGTTTTTCATAATAAACAATAAATTCAATATCGCGAAGGCCAATATTCTGAGATTTCAGACAATATCTTATGGCATTTTTAGGAAATCTTGCATCATGCTTTTTTCTAGAAAATCTTTCTTCTTGTACAGCAGCAACTATTTCGCCATTCAGAATTAATGAAGCTGCACTATCATGATAAAAGCAAGAAATACCTAATATATATTTATCCATTCATTGTTAGTGTGAACACTAAAATATCTTGGTAAATTATACTATAAACTTTCAATTTTAAACTTTGCTATTAAATTTTTTTTTAATTTTTCCTTTTAAAGATAATTTCTTTGTATGGTTAATTAACTTATCTAATAGAAAAATTTTCACTTCACTTTATCTTCTTAATTAACCAAATCTTGTCATTTATTTTAATTTAAAGTTCAAATATATTTTTTGGATTCTCTTTTCATCATAATTACCTAATTTAAGATAAAAGCATACAAAGGGTTAATTAGTGAATTAATTTAATTAGTTAATTTAAATAGAGCAATTAAACAAATATTATACTTTCGGTTAAGTAATAATATCGAAAGTTTGTATCTCTTCATCCGCTGAAAAGGCCAATTTGCCTTAGATTAGGTAAAAATAATGTTGTGAAATGTCTAAAGTGATTTCTGTTAAAGATTTAAAAGAGTTGTTTACTAAATCTTATGGTCAAGATGCTCCATCAAAACAAAAATGGGCAGAATTTTATAATGATGATGTTATTTTCATTGATCCAACTCAGGAAAAAAAAGGCTTAAATTCTTATATCGAAGCACAAGAAAACTTGGTTAAAAGATGTGATGATGTTTACTTAGAGACTCATGCAATTTCTATTACTGGAAAATATGGATTTGTTGAATGGACAATGGGGTTGAAAATAAAGGGTATAGAATTTATTTATCCAGGTATAACAAGACTAATTTTTTCTAAAAATGGATTAATTAAGGAACATCGAGATTACTTTGATTTTTGTGGACCCACTTTTGGTCCAGTCCCAATATTAGGGCCATTTATAAGATGGCTTTACTCAAGGTTTGTATCTTGAATTAGGATATAATGATATAAAAATTTTTTTATTGTATAAATTCATAAAAACCAATAATTTTCAAATTATTAAATTTGTAATTACTGGATTTTTAGCGTCCATTTTAAATTTTATTATTTTTTCACTTTTATATTTTGTTTATAAAAATATTGTATTTGCATCCTTCTTAGGTTATTCTGCGGGAATTTTAATTTCATTCATTTTTGCTAAAATTTGGGTGTTTAGCTCTGCATCAAAGCAACCGCTAATCAAGTCTTTTTCGATTTTTTGTTTGATTTATTTTTTAGGGGCAATAGAAATGTCTTTTGTAATTTATTTGGTTAATCTCATAACTAAAAATTATAAGATTGCTTGGTTTTTTGGAGCTTTTGTAGCTTCTTTGAATAACTTTTTAGGATCAAAATATTTTTCATTTAGGAATTAATCATATTTCACGAATTAGTAAGTTTTGAGAGTGAACTTCTTTAAATTCTATTTGCGAATAAAATAATTTTTTATTTGTAGTCATTAAATATACTTTTTTTGTATTTCTTATTTTTTTTGAATTTAAAAGACTTTGGACAATTAATTTACCGTATCCTTTTCCTTGATAATTCTGATCTATGACAATATCCCAAAGTACTCCTCGATAAACCCCATCTGATAAAGCTCTGCCAAAACCAACTATTTCAGAACCAACCCAAATACTTATGATTACATCGCTATTAGATAGACATTTCTTAAGATCCTTAATTGTTCTATTTTGGGCCCAGAAAGTATTAATATTCAGAAAAGATTGTAGCTTTCGTAATCCATTATTTGGCTTAAAATTTGGCCCCAATCCAAAAAATCTTAACCCTATTGCTCCTTTCGAATGTTTAACTAAAAAAAATTCTCGCATAATTATTCAAAAATTAAATATTGATGATTATCAAGCATTTTTGGTTATTTCTATTTCAATACCATAATGTACATTTTCTACAAAAATAAAAAAAATAGGATTTCCTCATTGAGTTGTAACGCACTAATTTATAATGTTTGTAATAGGATAATTTTTTAAGGAATACAATCATGCTAAAACTTTTGTTGGGAGATCCGAATACCCGAAAGTTAAAGCGATATCAGCCAATAGTAGAAGAAATAAACTTTTTAGAAGAAGAAATAGCTCAATTTACTGATGAAGCATTACGTAGCGAAACTAGTAAACTAAAATCAAGTATTTCTAACGAAAAAAGTATTAATAAACAAAAAGAAGCTTTGCAGGAAGCTCTTCCTAAAGCTTTTGCGATTGTGAGGGAAGCAGGTAAAAGAGTATTAGATATGAGGCATTTTGACGTTCAGTTGATAGGTGGAATGGTTTTACATGAGTGTCAAATAGCTGAGATGAAAACAGGTGAAGGGAAAACACTTGTTGCAACTTTGCCTTGCTATTTGAATGCTTTAACTGGTAAAGGAGTTCATGTCGTTACTGTAAATGACTATTTAGCGCGTAGAGACGCTGAATGGATGGGACAAGTACATCGTTTTTTGGGCTTATCAGTTGGCTTGATTCAACAAGATATGAGTCCTTCGGAGAGGAAAAAAAATTATGATTGCGACATTACATATGCTACTAATTCTGAGCTTGGATTTGATTATTTGAGAGATAATATGGCTACTAATATTGATGAGGTAGTGCAAAGAAAATTTAATTATTGTGTTATTGATGAAGTAGATTCAATTTTAATTGACGAAGCAAGAACACCGCTCATCATATCAGGACAGGTTGAGAGACCTCAAGAAAAATATCAAAAAGCTGCAGAATTATCATCATCTCTTATTAAAGCAAAAGAATTGAGTAAAGATGGGATTGATCCAGAAGGGGATTATGAAGTTGATGAAAAACAAAGAAGCTGCATTTTAACCGATCAGGGTTTTGCTAAATGTGAGGATTATTTGGGAGTTAGTGATCTATATAATCCTCAAGATCCTTGGGCACACTACATAACTAATGCTTTAAAAGCTAAAGAACTTTTTATCAAGGATGTAAATTACATCATTAAAAATGATGAGGCTGTGATAGTCGATGAATTTACTGGTAGGGTAATGCCAGGAAGGCGTTGGAGTGATGGACAACATCAAGCAATAGAAGCAAAAGAGAATCTTAAAATTCAGCCTGAAACTCAAACATTAGCATCCATTACTTATCAGAATTTTTTTCTCCTATATCCTGGTCTAGCAGGTATGACAGGAACTGCAAAAACTGAGGAAGTCGAATTTGAAAAAACTTATAAATTAGAATCAACTGTTATACCGACAAATCAAATAAGGAAGAGACAAGATTGGTCTGATCAAGTATTTAAGACCGAGATAGGTAAATGGAAAGCCGTTGCCAAAGAAACTGCACAAATTCATAAAGATGGTAGACCTGTTTTAGTTGGCACAACAAGTGTCGAAAAAAGTGAGCTATTGAGTTCACTTTTATCGGAAGAAAAAATCCCGCATAATTTGTTAAATGCTAAGCCAGAGAATGTTGAACGTGAGGCGGAAATTGTTGCTCAGGCAGGAAGAGCAGGTGCTGTTACTATTGCGACTAATATGGCTGGAAGGGGCACAGATATAATCCTCGGTGGTAACAGTGACTATATGGCAAGACTTAAATTAAAAGAGATTTTAGTTCCTTTGCTAGTAAAGCCAGATAATGAGCATAAACCTCCAATTCCTAAGCAAAGAACTTCAAAATCTAAGGGCGGTTTTTCTTCAAAGGTGGTCTCAAATCTGAAAAAGAATATTGCAGACACTTCAACCAGTCTATTCCCTTGCAAACTAGATGAAGCAATTGAAAAAAAACTTTCTCTTTTATCTAATAAACTTGTTGAAAATTGGGGAGAGAGACAACTTTCTATCTTAGAACTAGATGACAGAATAGCTACAGCTGCAGAAAAAGCACCAACTAAAGATAACTTGATAAAGCTTTTGAGAGAATCATTATCAGATGTCAAGAAAGAATATGAACAAGTTTTGATTAATGAAGAGAAAAAAGTGAGAGAGGCTGGCGGTTTACATGTTATCGGTACTGAGAGGCATGAATCAAGAAGAGTAGATAACCAACTTAGAGGTAGAGCTGGAAGGCAAGGTGATCTTGGAAGTACTAGATTCTTTTTATCTTTGGAAGATAATTTATTAAGAATTTTTGGAGGAGATAGGGTAGCAAATTTAATGAATGCATTTAGAGTTGACGAAGATATGCCTATCGAATCAGG
Source organism: Prochlorococcus marinus XMU1406 (assembly GCF_017696055.1). Classification (NCBI taxonomy): domain Bacteria; kingdom Bacillati; phylum Cyanobacteriota; class Cyanophyceae; order Synechococcales; family Prochlorococcaceae; genus Prochlorococcus; species Prochlorococcus marinus. The sequence continues at coordinate 485,914 of NZ_JAAORG010000003.1, read as the reverse complement.
AATGCTTACTAGGTCTTTAGAAAGTGCTCAAAAGAAAGTAGAAACTTATTATTACGATATTAGAAAACAAGTTTTCGAATATGATGAGGTAATGAATAATCAAAGAAAAGCTGTATATAGCGAAAGAATAAGAGTTTTACAGGGAATTGATTTAAAGAGACAAGTAATAGGGTACGGAGAAAGAACAATGAGTGAAATTGTAGAGGCTTATATTAATCCTGATCTTCCACCTGAAGAATGGAATATTGATCAATTAATTTCTAAAGTCAAGGAATTTATATATTTATTAGATGATCTTAAAGTTGAAGATGTTAATTTACTTTCCATAGAAGAATTAAAAAACTATTTGCAAGAACAATTACGAATATCTTATGATTTGAAGGAATCTCAAATAGAGAAGATTCGTCCAGGATTAATGAGAGAAGCTGAAAGATTTTTCATCTTACAGCAAATAGATAATTTATGGCGAGAACATCTTCAATCAATGGATTCCTTAAGGGAATCAGTTGGATTGAGAGGTTACGGCCAAAAAGATCCTCTAATAGAGTACAAAAATGAAGGATATGATATGTTTCTAGAAATGATGACTAATATGAGGAGAAATGTTATTTATTCAATGTTTATGTTTCAACCTAAAACTGACGTTAATGAAAAAAATTAAATAAAGACTTAATCATCTCCAATAAATTCTATAATTTCTTTATCTTTAAGATTTTGAGCGTCACCTAGTTTAGAGATATCAATGGATTCTGAGTTAACTAAACATTTAAGAGTTTTTTGTAATTTAAGAATTTGATTTTCAAGGAGGTCTATTCTATCCATTAAATTTTTTATCACATTAGCTTCTGCATCTGGCAAAGCAGAGTGAGCTAATGGGTTCACTTTTACACCACTTTGATGTACGACTCTGCCAGGAACGCCAACCACTGTACTATTCCCTTCAACATTCCGAACAACTACTGAACCTGCACCAATACGTGTATTAGAGCCTACTGTAATAGATCCAAGAACTTTTGCACCTGCCCCAACTACAACATTTTCCATTAAGGTGGGGTGTCTTTTCCCATGACTTTTGCCAGTACCTCCTAATGTAACCCCCTGATATAGAAGACAATTATTTCCTATCTCCGCTGTTTCTCCAATTACAACTCCCATTCCATGATCTATAAAAACCCGTTTACCAATTTTAGCTCCAGGATGTATTTCAATGCCTGTTATTAGCCTATTGGTATGACTTAACAAACGTGGAATCAAAGGAATATTTAATTTCCATAATTTATGCGTAAACCTATGAATAACTATTGATTGAAAGCCCGGGTAGCAAAGAAATATCTCTATTATTCCTCTAGCGGCAGGATCTCTCTCTCTGATAATTTCTATATCTGATTTTAAAGTTCTTAGCATCTTTGTCTAATTAATAACTCCTATTTCTTTTTTTAATTGATTTATTGTTTCTATACTTAAATAATTTTTAGCACATATTATTTGAGGTAATCTCATTAACTGAGAACGATTTTTTAATAATGTGTTTTCTACAACTGATAAACTAGGTCCATCACACACTATATGGTTCGAAGCTTTTAAGAGTGATAGTAATCTACTGTTATTGTCTGAGATTGCTGTCATTAGCATTAATTCATTACCTCGCATACTGTGTATAATCACTTCTGCTGCTCTCAATAAACCAGGACTTATGCTAACAATACCTACACAACTTCCAGCATTTAATTCTTTGAGAATTTTTAATTCCTTTTGAAAGTCGCTCAAGTCGACTGCAATAGCTCGAACCCCATGCTGTTTAGCAACTTTTTCTAGAGGCTGTAAAAAATACCTGCTTGTGACAATCGTACCACTATTTGAATTACTCAAAACTTTTTCTAATTCTTCCATGGGAACAACCTCAACAGGTACATTAACTGTTGTGGAAAGGTCTTCTGCTATTAACATAGAAGCGCCAATATCTTCTCTAGGAGTACTGACTATGATTCTTGATCCGCACTTTATACGCCAATCAATTTCATTGGTCAATATATCTCTCGTTTCTTGTAAAGTGCATCCAAGATTGATCAAGTTGTCAATTACCTTCTTTGCTTCTTGATCTGGTGGTTTACTTTTTTTATCTTTTGAGTAAACTGATTTTTTAAATTCTCTTTTAGTAAGATTATCTCTTACATAAATCCCTGATCCAGCTATTGCTTCAACTACTCCATCTATTTCCAGTTGTCTATATACTTTGCTTATAGTATTTCGGTGGAGTCCAGTCTGCATTGCAAGTTGCCTTGTACTGGGAAGTCTGTGTCCGGGAGGATAGTGTCTTGCAGCAATTGCAAAACAAATTTGATTATAAAGTTGAGTCGATGCTGGGATATCACTTTCTTGTTGAATATGGAATCTCACTTTTTAAAACCCTGACTAATTTATTTTATCCATAGTGACACTTTAACATTCGTCATATTTTTTGATAATAGTTTTCACCCATCATCTTTTTTTATTAGAGGAGTTTTTCGAGGGCTTAAAAACATAATCATGTTTCTCCCTTCTCTTTTTGGTTTTTGTTGAACTTCTGATTGCTCTTCTAAATCATCAGCCATTTTTAAAAGAAGTGTTTCGGCTAAATTTGAGTGTTGAATTTCTCTACCCCTAAAAATTACGGTACATTTTACTTTGTCTCCCGATTTTAAAAATTTAGTAGCTTGACCTATGCGGACATCATAATCATGCTTGTCAATTTTGTACCTCATTTTTACTTCTTTAACTTCTGTTTGATGTGACTTTTTCTTTGCTTCTTTAGCTTTCTTTTCTTGTTCAAATTTATATTTTCCGTAGTCCATTATTCTACAAACAGGAGGATTTGCTTTTTCGCTCACCAAAACTAAATCAAGTTCTCTTTGAGATGCTATTTCTAATGCTTTTAATCTATCTATAACACCTAATTGTTTCCCATCTGAATCAACGACTCTCAATTGAGGGTATTTTATTCTTTCATTTATATTTGGTAGCTCTCTAACGGGAGCTCGGCGATCAAAGCGTGGGCGTGGTGGCATTCAGTTAATTTAATAAATTGATTGGATGATGAACAAAATCTATTTTTATAAAGTTAGCTTAAAAAAGACTCTATTTTAATTATTGCATCTTTTAGTAGGTTTTTGTTATTCAGCCAAAGAGGATTATTTTTATTGCGAAACCATGTTTTTTGTCTTTTGGCAAATTGGATCGTTTTTGTCGTAGTTAACTCAATCGCTTTGTCAAATGTCGAATTGTTTTTTAAAACATCCTTAGCTTCCCGATAACCAATGGTTTCTAGTATTGGCAAATCAAATCCGTATTTAGAGATAAGATCGTTCGTCTCCTCAATAATTCCAGATGAAAACATATTTTTTGTTCTTTGTAAAATTCTTTCTTTTAAATTATCTCTATCTAATCCAAGCTCTAATATTCTCCAGTCAGGTGGTTTTTGAACTTTAAGAGTTGACAAAGGTTTACCTGTTACGTAGAAGACTTCTATAGCTCTTATTGTTCTAATTTGATCAGCAAAATTGATTTTTTTTGTTGATAATGGATCACAATTTTTTAAAATTTCCCAACATTTTTTCTGACCAAGTTCTTCTAATTGTTGTCTCAAATTATTTTGAGGAGGGACATCTGGTGCAAAAAAACCTTTTGTTATTGAGTTCATATACAACCCACTCCCTCCAACAAGAAAAGGGAGATTATTTTGTCTAATTTCTCTTTTTATTGATTTTTGGGCAATTTCTTGAAATTGTTTTACATTAATTTGATGGATTGGCTCTTCAATATCTATTAAAAAATGTTTTATTCGTTTTTGCTGGTTTTTAGATGGCTTGGCTGTTCCAATATCCATTGACTTATAAATTTGCCTTGAATCGATGTTGTGTATACGAGTTTTAAAATATTCTGCAATTTCAATAGCTAATTCTGTTTTGCCACTTGCAGTAGGCCCAATTAAAGTTATTACACGAGGCGGATATGAAGACATATGAATTTTTGAAGAAAAAAATATTAGCTATATAATGAAAGTGATTAAATTTTTCATTGACTTCGAGCCTTTATCTTATTGCAGTGGTAAGTTTAATGAAAGACCTTTTAAAAATAACATTTTAAAAGTTTAATATTTTTTTTATATTAAATGAGTGAGGACAAAAGATCTAATAAAATCTCAAATGATTATGGCGCGGAACAAATTCAGGTTTTAGAAGGGTTAGAACCAGTTCGTAAACGACCTGGCATGTATATAGGCTCTACAGGGCCTAGGGGATTACATCATTTAGTATATGAGGTAGTTGATAACTCAGTTGATGAAGCACTTGCAGGACATTGTGATCACATAGAAATAGTTCTTCGAGCAGATGGTTCTGCTTTAATTTCTGATAATGGACGAGGTATTCCAACAGATATTCATCCAAGAACTGGCAAAAGTGCCTTAGAGACTGTACTGACTGTTCTTCATGCAGGAGGTAAATTTGGAAGTGGTGGTTATAAAGTTTCAGGGGGTTTGCATGGAGTAGGAATTTCTGTAGTTAATGCTTTAAGCGAATGGGTCAATGTGACTGTTTACAGGGATGGTAGCGAATTTAATCAAAGATTTGAAAAAGGTGTATCAAAGGGTGAGTTGCAAACTAAAAAACAGATTGATAAACCATTTAAGAAAGGAACAACTATTTGCTTTAAACCCGACAAAACGATTTTTTCTGGAGGAATTGAATTTGAATATGCTCTTCTCTCATCGAGGTTAAGAGAACTAGCTTATCTTAACGGTGGTGTAAAAATTGTTTTTAGAGACGAAAGAAATCAATCATCAGATGGTTCTTTTAAAGAAGAAATTTACTTATATCAAGGAGGTATTAAAGAATATGTGGAGTACATGAATGCAGAAAAAGAGTCGATTCATCCTGAAATAATTTATGTTGATTCACAGAAAGAAAATGTATATGTAGAGGCAGCTTTACAGTGGTGTTCAGATGTATATTCAGATAATATTTTAGGATTTGCAAATAATATTCGAACTATTGATGGAGGAACTCATATTGAAGGGCTTAAAACAGTTCTGACTAGAACTTTTAATAATCTTGCAAAAAAGAGAGGAAAAAGAAAAGATATTGAAAAAAATTTAGCTGGCGAAAATATTAGGGAGGGCTTGACTGTTGTTTTATCGGTAAAAGTTCCAGATCCTGAATTTGAAGGACAAACAAAAACAAAATTAGGAAATACTGAGGTAAGAGGAATTGTGGATTCTCTCATTGGGGAGGCTCTTACAAAATATATGGAATTCAATCCTGGAATCTTGGACTTGATTCTTGAAAAAGCAATTCAATCATTTAATGCAGCAGAAGCTGCGAGAAGAGCTAGAGAATTAGTAAGAAGAAAAAGTGTTTTAGAAAGTTCTACATTGCCTGGTAAATTAGCAGATTGTAGCTCTAGAGATCCCTCAGAATCAGAAATTTATATAGTTGAGGGAGATTCAGCTGGTGGTTCCGCAAAACAAGGACGAGATAGAAACTTTCAGGCTATTTTGCCTCTCAGGGGTAAAATTCTTAATATTGAAAAAACTGATGATACTAAAATATATAAAAATACAGAAATACAGTCATTAATAACAGCTCTAGGATTAGGAATAAAAGGAGAGGAGTTCGACGTGAGCTCTTTGAGATATCATAGAGTCGTAATTATGACGGATGCTGATGTTGATGGTGCGCATATAAGAACTTTATTATTGACATTTTTTTATAGATACCAAAGAGAACTTGTTGAGAAAGGTTTTATATACATTGCTTGTCCCCCTCTATATAAAGTTGAAAGAGGTAAGAATCATAATTACTGTTATAACGAGAATCAATTAAAGGATACAATTGCTAGTTTTGGAGAAAATGCAAATTATAATATCCAAAGGTTTAAGGGATTAGGTGAGATGATGCCTAAACAATTATGGGATACAACTATGAATCCTCAAACGAGGATGATGAAAAGGGTTGAAATTGAAGATGCACTTGAAGCTGACAGAATATTTAATATTTTAATGGGAGATAAAGTGGCACCAAGAAGAGAATTTATTGAAACTCATAGTAGCAACTTAGATATGGCAACTTTAGATATATGATTAATAATCTTCTAAAGAATTTTTGTTTAATTACTTTTGCATTAATTGCTCCAATTACATTACCTGCTGGTGGGATCCAAAAAAGTTTAAATCAAAATAAATTCCTTCAAAATACGAATGAAATTATATTGAGTTCCAATGCTTCTCTTTTTTCTTATCCTCAAATTCATGCTAAGGAATTATTAGTTCTTGATGTAGGTGCAACTTTATCCGTATTACGTCATTGGAAAGTAAGCAAAAATGAAACTTGGGTTAGGGTTGAATTAGCTTCTAATAAATTTTTAGATCATCCTAATAAGATTTTAAAAGGCTGGATCAAAATGTAAATTTTGGATTTTAGTTCAATAGTTATTATTTTACTTGGCAGCACTTTAGGATTAATACTGAGAATATCCATAAAGAATAATTTTAAAAAAAGTATAGGTTTTAATATTCAATATACTTCAATAGTAAATTTTTTATCATCTTTTTTTTTAGGAATTTTAATAGCATTAAATTTTATTAATAACGAAATATTAGTGTTATTTTATAGCGGTTTTTTAGGATGTTTTAGTACATTTTCTTCCTTTATATATCAACTATTTATCCTATTTAAAAAGAGACAATTCTTAAGATTATTTTTCCACTACATTGAAGTGATAATTTTTACTTTCTTATTCTTTTGTTTTGGTTATTTTCTTATTCAATTTTTTTTGAAGTGAAAATAAATAATTTTATTTATGTTCTTTTGGCTGCCTACTTGGCAACTTTCCTGAGATTATTTATAAATAATAACTTTATTATTTCAATAATTGGATCATTTATGGTGGGTTTTTTTATCAGTAAAAGATTAAGTAATTCAATAAAAAAAATTTTATTCAGTGGTTTTTTTTCTTGCTTTACATCATTTAGCGGATTTATATATTTTTTGTACAAAATTTTTAATCAAGGGGATTGGATAAGATTTATAATTTTTTTTAATTTAATCATTATTGTAAATTTATTCACAATGTTTTGCGGGTTCTGGATAAGTAGAAAAATTACTTAGATTTCATATAATAGTGTTGTTACTTTGAACAGGGATTATATTTATGAAGGAAAATAATCTTGAAACAGTTACATCCTTATCTACTGATTTAAGTACACGAGAAAACATTACTATACAACTTGAAGAATTGCTTATCGCGGGAAATTATGATGAGGCAAAGCTGCTTTTAGAGCCTTCTCAACCGGTTGATATTGCAGATGCTATTGGAAGCCTTCCACAAATATTGCAGGCATTAGCATTTCGATTATTAAAGAAAAATGAAGCAATTGAGGTTTATGAATATTTAGATCCAGTAGTTCAGCAAACTTTATTAGAAAGACTTCGTTCAGGAGAAGTTTTAGAAATCGTTGAAAAAATGTCTCCTGATGATAGGGTTCAACTCTTTGATGAATTACCTGCAAAAGTTGTACGCAAATTTCTATCTGCTCTTAGTCCTGGTGAAAGAAAAGTAACAGCTGAATTACTTGGATATGAGCCTGAAACTGCTGGAAGATTAATGACAACTGAATTTATAGATCTTAAAGAGATGCAAACAGCATCTGAGGCTCTTGCCATAGTTAGAAAAAGAGCTCCATTTACTGAAACTATCTATAGCCTATACGTTACAGATAAAGAAAGACATTTAACTGGTATTCTTTCTTTAAGAGACCTTGTAACTGCTGATCCTTCTAAGCCAATTGGAGACGTTATGACAAGAGATGTAGTTAATATTTCTACCAATACGAATCAAGAAGAGGTTGCTCGAGCAATACAAAGATATGATTTTTTAGCACTCCCGGTTGTTGATAGAGAAAAAAGACTTGTTGGGATAGTAACTGTCGATGATTTAATTGATGTTATAGAACAAGAAGCTACAAGAGATATTTATGCAGCAGGGGCAGTACAACCTGGAGATGAAGATGATTATTTCCAAAGTAGTTTGTTTACGATTGCTCGAAGAAGAATTTTATGGTTATTAATTTTGGTTTTTGCAAATGGTTTAACGACAAAAGTTATAGCTATGAATGACCAAATATTAAAGGAAATAGTTTTATTAGCTGCATTTATTCCACTTCTTATAGGCACTGGGGGAAATGTTGGAGCTCAAAGTTCAACGGTTGTCATTAGAGGTTTAAGTACTCAAAAATTGAAGTCTCTTGGTGCAATTAAGGCAGTATTTAAGGAGGCAATAACAGGCGCTCTTTTAGGAGTTTTAATGATGCTTGTAGTATTTCCCTTCGCTTGGTGGCAAGGAGAAGGACCTTTGATCGCCTCTGCGGTGGGGATAAGTTTAATATCTATAACAACTTTAGCTGCTACAACAGGAGCGATCCTCCCTTTGTTGTTTGACAGAATGAAATTGGATCCAGCTTTAATGTCTTCTCCTTTTATTACAACTGTCACTGATATTGCTGGTGTATTTATTTATCTCAGTACGGCAAAATGGCTATTAAGCTCTTCATTAGTCTGAATTGACTAGGTATTTATTCTCATTTTTGTAAAAATGTGGATTTTTTTGTTTAACTTTACATTTCTTAATGGTATTGTTTACAAAACAACATTTAATCTTCATGTCTTCTGAAACAATAAGTGAAAATAAATTAGCATCAATCGCAACTATAAAAGCTAGTAATGATGTAGATCTTGTTCGATCATACTTAAGGGATATTGGAAGAGTTCCTTTACTCTCGCATGAGCAAGAAATTACTCTAGGTCGACAAGTTCAAGAGTACATGGAAGTTGAAAGAGCAGAATTGGAAATTATTGAATTTACAGGAGATAAGCCTAGTATTGATGATTTATCAAATAAATTAGACTTATCTACGTCAATAATAAAAAAAAGATTGAGAGCTGGACAGAGAGCTAAAGAAAGGATGGTTGCAGCTAACTTAAGATTGGTTGTAAGTGTTGCAAAAAAATATACAAAAAGAAATATGGAACTTTTGGACTTAATTCAGGAGGGAACTATAGGACTAGTGAGGGGAGTTGAAAAATTTGATCCGGCCAGAGGATACAAGTTTTCAACATATGCATATTGGTGGATTAGGCAAGGTATTACAAGAGCAATAGCTGAAAAAAGTCGGGCAATAAGGCTGCCAATTCATATAACTGAAATGTTGAATAAGTTAAAAAAAGGTCAAAGAGAGCTCAGTCAAGAAATGTCTAGAACTCCAACTGTAAGCGAGCTTGCGAAATACGTAGAGCTTCCCGAAGATGACGTTAAAGATTTAATGTGTAAAGCTGGGCAGCCAGTCAGTCTTGAAACTAAAGTTGGTGATGGTGAAGACACTGTTTTGTTAGATTTACTGGCAGGGGGCGAGGATTTGCCAGACGAACAAATAGAGATGGATTGTATGAGAGGTGATTTGCATTCTCTTTTACATCAATTACCTGATCTGCAATGTAGAGTTTTAAGGATGAGATACGGAATGGATGGCGATGAGCCAATGTCTCTTACAGGGATAGGAAGGGTACTAGGGATAAGCAGAGATCGAGTAAGAAACCTAGAAAGAGATGGATTAAGAGGCTTGAGAAGACTTAGTGATAATGTCGAAGCTTATTTTGTTTCTTGAATAAATTCATTTATTAATTTATTTGTTTTTTCAGGTTCTTCATCATGAGGACAATGACCAGCCCCATTAATAATATCTAATCTCTTAATATTTTTGAATTCTTTCTTCCACTCTTTTGCTTCATTTAAAGATTCCCAAGGATCTTTTTCTCCCCAAATTAATTGAATGGGGGCATCAACTTTATCAAAAAGGTCAGTAGCAAGATAGTCATCAAATAAGTTAATAAAACCACGAAATGCTTCTTTAGAGTTTTCCCTTTGTGAGGGTTGATAAAGTATTTCAATCAATTCTTTATCGATATTCTTTCCTGAAGGGTAGGCTTGTTCAAGTATTTTCTTTATAACTTTTGGATTAGCAGCTCTTGTAAAAAGTGTATTACTAATTACTCTTTGTCTGACTATTGTTTTAAGGATGGGTCTAAGTAGATTCATTAAGATATCACTTTTTTGTAAACGTTTATCATCCATAGTTCTTTGTGCACAATCAATCAAAATGACACCTTTGCAACTATCTTTGAGGATTTCAGCAGCTTTCAATGCAATAACACCACCAATTGAATTTCCTACCAAGTAAACAGGAGATTTTATTACCTCTGCACAAAACGTTGATATTTGATTACCCCATAAGTCAAAAGAATATTTAATTGAGTTTTCTTTATAAGGTTCATAATTTAATAAAGCACTAGGCTGACTGCTTTTCCCAAATCCTAATAAGTCAATTGCGTAGCAGTTAGAAAGTTTACCAAGAAAATCTTGATTATATCTCCAATGGTTTTTTGATGCCCCAAACCCATGAACTAATAAAATTTTAATATTTTTTTCAGAAGTAGATTCTCTTGATAAAGACCAAGAAATTTCCCAATTTTTCCACTCCCAAATTTCAGATTTATTTAAAGACACTATGAAAATTCTTTTAATTAAACTTTAATTCAAAAAAAAATTATTCGTTTTTAATAAATTATTCTTAGTTAAGAAAAAGCGTTCATTTTATGAAAAAGAAAAAGGTCATATGTATTGGAGAGGCTTTAATAGACAGAATAAGAAATAAGTCAAATCAGGGATTTACAGATTTTTTGGGTGGTGCGCCGGCTAATGTTGCTTGTGCATTAAGAAAATTAAAAATTGATTCAACATTCATAGGATGTTTGGGTAGTGATGATTATGGAAAAAAATTTATTAAGCAATTTAATAAATTGGACGTTAATTTAGATTTCTTGCAATTAGATAATGATTCATCTACTCGCGTGGTTAATGTAGATAGAGATCAATTTGGAGATCGTTTTTTTTCAGGCTTTGAGGAAAGTTCACATGCATGCTTTGCAGACGAAGTTCTTAGTAAGAAATTAATTGAAAAAGAAATTTTAAATTTGGAGAAATCTTTTCTAGAAACAAAATATTTGGTTACGGGAACGATTTTATTATCATCTCCAATATCGGCAGAGACTATTTTTTTTCTTCTTGAACAGGCTAAAAAATTTGAAGTCAAAATAGTCATTGATTTGAATTGGAGAGAGGTCTTTTGGGATCATTCAAGTTTTTCATCAGAAATTAGTAAAGCCGCGAGAGTTAATTTAATAAAGAAATTTTTAAATCATGCAAATGTTTTAAAACTTGCTAAGGAAGAAGCAACTTTGTTTTTTGAGGATGAAAATCCCTTGTTAATATCTCAACAATTGTCTAACAGACCAGATGTAGTAATAACTGATGGAAAAAATCCCGTTGTATGGTATATCAATGGATTACAGGGAATTACCGAAATTCCTGCTTCACAAAAAATTGTTGATACAACTGGTGCAGGCGATGCTTTTTTAGCAGGCTTAATTTCAAAATTAATTTCTTTTGGCTATCCTTCAAAGCAACTAGAGATAGAAGATTTTATTAAGTTCGCAGGTGTTTGTGGATTATTAACTTGTCTTGGTGAAGGCGCCATCGAGCAACAGCCATATTATGAGAAGGTTAATAAATTTTTGGGATCTCTTATTTCGTAGTGTCTTCCATAATTTTTTGCGTAACTAATTTCTATTTTCCAAAAATTATTAATAACTGGTTCTACCAATTCTGGCCATTCAACAACTAAAATAGCTCGTCTTTGTATTGCCTCTTCTTCTTCTGAAAAAAAAACTTCTTTTGCTGAAGAAACATTTTCTAACCTGTATAAATCAAGGTGAATTAGTGGGATTTTTCCAGAGTTATAGTGATGCGATAAAGCAAATGTAGGGCTTGTAATGTCCTCAGAGATTGATAAGCCTTGAGCAATCCCTTGCACAAATGAAGTTTTCCCAGCCCCAATAGGACCCTGTAATAAAACAATTGATTGGGGATTTAATTTGTGTGAGAGTTTTTTTCCTAAATTTATAGTTTCTTTTAAATTCTCAACAAACACAAAATTGTACAAAAATCATCTATAGTTTAATAGAAAAACAATTTATTAGATATGGTTATAGCCAATTCAGTTAAAACCTCTACACCAAACTACGTTATTGCTGATATCTCCTTATCAGATTTTGGCCGTAAAGAAATTAAGATTGCCGAAACGGAAATGCCAGGATTAATGGCACTTAGAGATAAATATCAATCTGAGAAGCCACTCAAAGGTGCGAAAATAGCTGGGAGTCTTCATATGACTATTCAGACAGCAGTATTAATAGAAACTCTTGTTGATCTTGGTGCAGAAGTAAAATGGGCTTCATGTAATATTTTTTCAACTCAAGATCATGCGGCTGCTGCCATAGCAGATCAAGGAATTTCTGTATATGCAAAAAAAGGTGAGACTCTTGTTGAATACTGGCAGTATACCCACTATATCCTTGATTGGGGTTCAGACTCTCCAAACATGATTCTTGATGATGGGGGAGATGCAACTGGCTTATTAATACTTGGTAGTAAAGCAGAAAAAGATTTATCTGTTTTAGATAATCCCGGTAATGAAGAAGAAATTGCTTTATTCAATTCTATTAAGTCCAAGTTGAAAAATGATAGTGACTTTTATTCTAGAATTAAGAGTAATATCATTGGTGTTACTGAAGAAACTACAACGGGAGTTGCAAGACTTTATCAACTTCAAAAGCAAAATGCTTTACCATTTCCTGCTATCAACGTTAATGATTCAGTAACTAAGAGCAAATTTGATAATTTATATGGCTGTCGAGAATCTCTAGTTGACAGCATAAAGCGTGCCACTGATGTGATGATTGCTGGGAAGGTTGCTTTAGTAATGGGTTTTGGAGATGTAGGTAAAGGATCAGCCCAGTCTTTAAGAGGACTTGGTGCAATTGTAAAAGTTGCTGAAGTGGATCCAATTTGTGCTCTTCAAGCAGCAATGGAAGGTTTTAGCGTAGTTACACTAGACGATGTCGTGGAAGATATAGATATATTTGTTACTGCAACTGGGAACTATCAGGTAATAACAAACGAAAATCTTGTCAAGATGAAAGATGAGGCCATAGTATGTAATATCGGCCATTTTGATAATGAAATTGATGTGGCTTCATTGAAAGATTATCCATGGGAAAATATTAAGCCGCAGGTTGATCACATAACTTTACCGAGTGGCAATAAAATAATTCTTTTAGCTGAAGGTAGATTAGTTAACTTAGGATGTGCTACTGGACATCCAAGTTTTGTTATGAGTAATTCTTTTACTAATCAAGTATTAGCTCAAATTGAACTTTTCAATAAGTCAGAAAAATATACAAATGAGGTTTATGTTTTACCAAAACATTTAGACGAAATGGTAGCTAGATTACATCTTGATAAAATTGGCGCAAAATTAACAAAATTAACTAAGGAACAAGCTGATTATATTAATGTTTCTGTTGAAGGACCTTATAAACCAGAGCTTTATAGATATTAAGTTTGAGTTTAATTTTTGTAAATTTTCTTACTTCAATACCCGACTATATTAGTTTGGCTGTTGAAAAGAATTCAACAATTGCATACCTTACTATTTGTTTGGCTATGTTTTTAGAAAACATAATACCTCCAATTCCTTCGGAAATAATAATGCCCTTGGGAGGGTTTTTCGTTTATCAACAAAAATTAAATTTCTATATTTTAGTTTTTTCCGGATTAATTGGAACTATTTTAGGGTCATTGCCTTGGTATTATTTAGGTAGATTAGTAAATGAAAAAAGACTTTCAACTTTTCTAAATAAAAAAGGAAAATATCTGGGTATATCTTCTAATGATTTAAGTAAAAGTAAAAGGTGGTTTGATAAATACGGGGTTTCTTTAGTTTTTTGGGGTCGATTAGTACCAGGTATAAGAACTTTAATCTCAGTTCCCGCTGGTATAGAACTTATGCCATTAAGAAAATTTTTGATTTGGACTACATGTGGGAGCTTGATATGGGTAGCACTTCTAACTTATGCAGGTTATTTATTTGGTGAAAATTATACAATCATTGAAACTTACTTAGATCAAATCAAATATGTTTTAAAGCCAATTTTAATTTTAATTTTCTTATATTTTTTTATAAGAATATTTATTAGATTTTTTAAAAAAAAGAGAGCTTAAAAAGGGATTTCACTTGAATTACTACTATTAGAATATTGGTTATTATCGGACTCTTTTCGGGAGCCTAGTAAGTTTAATCTATCTACCCTAACAACTGGCTTATATCTATCTTCCCCAGTATTTTTATCTTTCCAACTATCAATTTTAAAGCTTCCTGTAATTCCAATTAAAGATCCTTTTTTAACGTAATCTGCGGCTATTTGTGCTTGCTTACCCCATATTTCTAAATTAAACCAGTCGGGCTCTTCATCTCTGCTTCTTCTGTTAACTGCAAGAGTGAAATTTGCTACGATACTGCCAGATTCAAAATATCTGACATCTGGTTCTCGCCCTGCTCTGCCTACAAGGTTAATAGTGTTAATTTCCATAATTTTTTTTTTTTATACTACTCATATTTCCAGGTTCTGCTCAAAGTTTTGCGTGCTATTCATAACTAAACGACAGAATTATGAGAGCTTACTAAAAAATAGATATATTATTTATAAAAGGAATTCTTATTGTGATTTTTAACAGATTTAAATTTTCTAGAGATATTGGCATAGATTTGGGAACGGCCAATACTCTTATACACGTATCAGGAAAGGGCGTTGTTTTACAAGAGCCTTCTGTGGTAGCTATGGATTTAGAAGAAGGTATACCATTAGCTGTTGGTCAAGAAGCAAAGTTAATGCTTGGAAGGACCCCTGGCAATATAAGAGCAGTAAGACCACTAAGGGATGGTGTTATCGCAGATTTTGATGCTGCAGAACAAATGATAAAAACATTTATCCAAAAATGTAACGAAGGCAAGGGGATAGTAGCCCCAAGAATAGTGATTGGTATTCCAAGTGGAGTTACTAGTGTTGAGCGAAGAGCAGTAAGAGAAGCTGGATTAGCCGGAGCTAGAGAAGTTCATTTAATTGATGAACCCGTTGCAGCAGCAATAGGAGCATCATTGCCAGTAACAGAGCCAATTGGAACTATGATTGTCGATATTGGTGGAGGTACTACTGAAGTTGCAGTATTAAGTTTAGGTGGAACTGTATTGAGTGAGTCGGTTCGAATTGCTGGTGATGAAATAAATGAATCAATTGCACTATATCTTAAAAAAGTTCACAACTTAGTTGTTGGAGAGAGAACTGCAGAAGATATCAAAATTAAAATTGGATCTGCATTTCCAGATGACGATTTTGATAAAACTACTTTAGAGGTTAGAGGTCTACATCTTTTATCTGGTCTACCTAGGTCAGTCACTTTGACATCAGGAGAAATTAGAGAAGCCATGGCTGAAACACTTAGCAAAATAGTGGAAGCTGTAAAAAGAACTTTAGAGCGAACCCCCCCGGAACTTGCTGCAGACATAGTTGATAGGGGGATTATGCTTGCAGGAGGTGGAGCTTTAGTGAGAGGCATTAATGATTTATTGAGCGATGAAACAGGAATTTTTACTCACATAGCAGAAAACCCACTGCTTTGCGTAGTAAATGGTTGTGGAGAGGTTTTAGATGATTTTAAAAAACTGAAAAGAGTTGTTGACACTCCAGAATTTATAAGGAATGCCATAAGAGATTAATGTTATGTTTGGTATCCGACGAATTTCTACTAGTCGTTGGTGGCATAAAAAGAGAAATTGGCTATTGTTTGTAATTTTTTTATTTTTGGTTTTTGTAAGGATATCAAAAGGATCTTTTTATAAAGATTTTTATTATTTTGTTTCAAAGCCTTTTTGGCCTGGTCAATATCAAAAAGATATTGTTCTTGAGAGTATAGACCAAGAATATTTAATAAAGTTAAATCTTCTTAAAAAAGATAATATAAGATTGCGGCAAATCTTATCTCTTCAAGGATCATCTAGTGAATATCATATTTCAGCTGCAGTTATTTCGAGAAAAACAGGTAGTTGGTGGAGACAAATAATTTTGAACAAAGGTTCAAAGGATGGAGTAGATATTGGAAATATTGTGATTGGTCCGGGTGGATTATTAGGAAGAGTAAAAGAGACCTCTCTATTCACTTCGTCGGTAACTTTAATAACTTCTCCAGAAAGTAAGTTAGGCGTTTGGGTGGATAGAATTCAAATGAATGGATTATTGGTAGGTTTAGGAGATGATTATCCTAGCCTAATACTTTATTCAAAAGATGCTGATATTGAGGTCGGAGATGTTGTATCATCATCTCCTGCTAGTACATTATTACCTCCAAATATCCCTATTGGTATTGTCCAATCTGTAGATGAGACATTGAAAGCAAAAAAAACGGCAAAAATTTCACTTTTGGCAAAACCTCATGTAATTGATTGGGTGCAAATTTTGAAAGTAAATATTTAATGAATAAATTTTTTTTAAAAAAATTATCCATAATAAACTTTATTCTTATCCCAATTATTTTTTTGTGGCACCCTAGTTGGCTTGGATTTTTAGGTGTTCAGCCATATTGGCCGTTATTTTGGTTATTGCCTTGGTCAATGATTAATGGATCAATCAATGGATTAATATTTGGTTTGTTTTTAGGTCTAATTTTAGATTCTCTTACTTTAGATAATAGTTTTACTCAGATACCAGGCTTAATTTTTTGTGGATTTTGGTTTGGGAGAATTAAATTACATAGTGATAATTTGGTGGGACATTTTAGGTATGGTTTAATTTGTTCTATTGGAAGTTTCTTATGTGGGACTCTTTATTTTTTACAAATTTTGTTTAGAGATTTTTCAGATAGTAATTTTTTAATGTTGATTCCTAGTGTTAAAAATATCTTAGCTGAAGTTTTTTTGACAGGGTTTTTTGCCCCTTTTATTTGCTCCCAATTTTTAAGAATGTTTAAATTTTCAAGAAGAAAATTGCAGTAATAAATTTTTTCAATAAGAAAAAGTGTTTAAAAAAATTTTTATCTTCAAATTATTTAAAATATTTGTAAACCTTAGGAATATCTCTTTGAGGGTTCGTAATGTTATATTTTTAATTGTTAGAATAAACATTCAATGCAATAGTTCTTTGCTTTGAAATATCGAGAAATCTTTTTTAACTATGTCAAAAGCAAGAATTTTAGTTGTTGATGATGAACCAGCAGTTTTGAAGGTATTAGTTACGAGGCTTCAACTAGCTGGATATCAAGTTTATTCAGCCACTAACGGCGAAGAAGCTCTAGAGTCTTTTCACAGGGATTCCCCAGATTTGATAGTTCTTGATGTTATGCTTCCAAAAATGGATGGATTTGCTGTTTGTAGAAGAATTAGAGCTGAATCAGTAGTCCCAATAATATTCCTAACCGCTTTAGAGGCTATTTCAGAGAGAGTTGCAGGTTTGGATTTAGGTGCTGATGATTACTTATCTAAACCATTTAGCCCAAAAGAGTTAGAGGCTAGAATAGCTACCATCTTGAGAAGAATGGGCCCAACTGTATCGGTTACTGAAACTAAAGAAGTTCCTTCAGGAAAAGGAGTTATGAAATTTGGAAGTTTAGTTGTTGATACTAATCGCAGACAAGTTTCTAGAGCGGGAGAAAGAATTAGTTTAACTTACACTGAATTTAGCCTCTTAGAACTATTGTTTGATGAGCCTGGAAAGGTTGTTCCTAGAGCAGAAATATTAGAACAGCTATGGGGTTACCCTCCTCGTAGAGCTGCAGATTTAAGAGTTGTAGATGTATATGTAGCTAGATTAAGAGGGAAATTAGAACCAGATCCAAGAAATCCAGAATTAATATTAACTGTTAGGGGAATTGGTTACGCATCTCAGAGAGTTGGCGAAACTGCAACATCTTTGGCAAGTTGAGCCATAGTTTGATAATTTTATTAAATAAAACAAATATATTAAAATAAATTTTGTCTGAAATAAAAGAAGCACGCTTACAAAAAGCTAATTCACTCGCTAGTAAAGGATTTGCTTCTTACGCACAGAGTTTTAGAGTTTCAAATACTACAAAATTTCTTATTCAAAAATTTGATTATTTAGAAAATGGTCAAGAGGAAGACTTTAGCGTTTCTCTCGCTGGTAGAGTCATGGCAAAAAGGGTAATGGGTAAAATTGCCTTTTTCACAATAAGCGATCAAGATGGTCAGATTCAGCTTTATCTAGAAAAAAAGGTTATTAATTTAAATTTAGAAAAACAAAAATTACTTTCTTTTGAAGATATCAAGGAAATAGTAGATATTGGTGATTGGATAGGCGTCCACGGAACTATTAAAAAAACTAATAAAGGTGAGCTTTCAATTAAAGTAGAAAAATGGGAAATGTTATCCAAATCATTACAACCTTTACCAGATAAATGGCATGGATTGACTGATATTGAAAAAAGATATAGGCAACGTTATCTAGATTTAATAGTGAATCCTCACTCTAAAAATGTATTTAAAACAAGAGCAAAATGTATAACTTTTATAAGAAAATGGCTAGATAATAGAAATTTTTTAGAAATAGAGACTCCAATTCTGCAATCTGAAGCTGGTGGTGCTGAAGCAAGACCATTTATTACTCATCATAATACATTAGATATTCCGCTGTATCTAAGAATAGCTACAGAATTACATTTAAAAAGGATGGTTGTTGGAGGATTTGAGAAAGTATATGAATTGGGAAGAATCTTCCGTAATGAGGGTATAAGTACAAGGCATAATCCAGAATTCACCTCAGTTGAAATTTATCAAGCTTTTTCTGACTATGTCGATATGATGAATTTAACAGAAGAATTGGTTAAAGATGTCGTAGCTGATGCATGTGGGTCTCTAATTATAAATTATCAAAATAAAGAAATTGATTTTTCTAAACCCTGGTCAAGAATATCCATGAAAGATATTGTCAAAAAATATACAGGGATTGATTTTGATTCTTTCAGGGGAGACTTTCAAGCAGCAAAACAAGCCGTTAAAAGTATAAATGTTGAATTATCCAATAAAGTCAATACTATGGGAAGACTTTTAAATGAAGTCTTCGAGCAAAAAGTAGAATCAAAACTTATAGAACCCACTTTTGTTATTGATTATCCTGTTGAAATTTCTCCTTTAGCTAGGCCTCATCTTGATAATAAAGAGATGGTTCAGAGATTTGAATTATTCATTGTTGGAAGAGAGCTAGCAAATGCCTTTAGTGAGTTAATAGATCCAGTAGATCAAAGAGAAAGAATGCAATTACAGCAATCTCTTAGAGATGAGGGAGATCTTGAGGCTCACTGTATAGATGAAGATTTCTTGAATGCTTTAGAGATTGGCATGCCTCCTACTGGAGGATTAGGCATAGGCATTGATAGGCTAATTATGTTAATTACTAACAGCGCATCAATTAGAGATGTAATCCCTTTCCCATTGTTAAAACCAGAAATAACTTCAAAAAAAACTGAAAAATTACCCTTGAATGAAGTAAAATAAATAAATTAATCCAATACGAAATTTTTAAATGAGTGGTGAACGTGTTGGTTTCCGTTTCAAACACGCGGATGCAGTAGTAAAAAGAAATCCTCAAGGTCGATCAAGAAGAGGATGGGTTATTGAACCAGTAGAGCAAACTACAAGTAGAGGTACAAAAATGCCTGCATACAAAATTCGCTGGAGAGATAGTGAGAGGCCTGAAACTGTATTACAGCATATGCTAATTGCAGATCCAGATCCTTCCCCACCTCCAAGTTCAGTCAGTTTATATTAATAGTTTCAATAATTCTGCGTAATATTTTTATCTTTTTAGTGCAGAGTTAATTTCTTTGTTTATACTTTTTTGTTTTTCATCTTGGCGTTTGTCATGTAATTTTTTCCCTTTGCCGACTCCAATAGTTAGTTTGATCCATGAGCCTTTTAAATAAAGAGATAGTGGAACAATAGTCATTCCTTTTTTTTCAGTATTGGATTTCATTTTTATTATTTCTTTTTTATGTAATAGCAACTTTCTATTTCTTAATGGATCATGATTAAAGAAAGACCCCACATTTTTATGTGGTGAAATGTGAACATTTAATAATAAGATCTCACCATCTCTGAATGAACAGTACCCATCTCTTAAATTTGCTTTTCCGTTTCTAATGGACTTTACTTCAGTCCCTAAAAGCTCAATTCCAGCTTCGATTGTTTCAGATATTGCATATTGAAATTTTGCATATCTATTCTCAGCTAGAAGTTTAAAATTATTTTCTTTATTAGTATTTTTTTTAACTTTGTTTGAATTTTTTGCCATTTTTGTTGTAAAAAATCTTTCTACTCAGAACAATTGCAATTAACCTTTCATTATGGCAATAATTTCTTCCAATATAGGCGATAATGAGTTTTCTCTTCGTAAAAAAGAGCTTAGGTTAGTTGATTCAAAAATCATTCCAGAAGAAAAGAGAAATAAAAATCTTAACTTAGCTCGGCCTCTTACTTTTAAAGAATTTATTGGCCAAGAAAAACTAAAATCATCTTTAAGAATAGCCATAGATGCTTCAATTTTTAGAAAAGAACCTTTGGAGCATACTCTTTTATATGGACAGCCTGGTTTAGGTAAGACTACTCTTGCTTTTTTGATAGCCAATGAATTGAATACAAAATGTAGGATAGCAACTGCACCAGCTATTGAAAGACCTAGAGATATTGTAGGTTTACTTCTTGGATTAAAAGAAGGTGAAGTTTTATTTATCGATGAGATACATCGCTTAAATAGACTAACTGAAGAGTTGTTATATTCTGCAATGGAAGATTTTAGACTCGACTTAACTATGGGATCTAATCGAGGAACCCGTTGCAGAACTATAAATCTTCCTAGGTTCACTCTGATTGGCGCGACTACTAAATTATCCTCAATAAGTGCCCCTCTAAGAGATAGATTTGGTATATCTCAGAAAATTGAATTTTATACTTATGATGAATTAAAACAAATTATTTTTAATTTTTCCCGATTAATAAACCTTAATTTAGATGATGAAGCATCTTATGATTTAGCAAAGATATCTCGAGGGACTCCAAGAATTGCTTTAAGATTATTAAGACGAATTAGAGATTATGCTCAAGTTGTCAAGAAAACTAATATGATCTCTGCGAATTTAATAAAAAAAGCTTTAAATTCATACCAAATAGACGAAAAAGGTTTGGATTCTCTAGATAGACACTATTTATCTTTTCTTAATCAAAACAATAATAGTCCAATTGGCCTTGATTCAATTGCAGCTGGCTTGGGTGATGATTCTTCAATGTTAGAATTTATAGTTGAGCCATACTTAATCAAAATTGGTTTTCTCATGAGAACTCCTAGAGGAAGATTGCTTACTGCTTTAGGAAAGAAGTACATTGATTCAAAAAATGATAACTTTTAAAAAAGTTAAGGTTTGTTTTGTATTAATTTTTGTTTTTTCAAATATTTTTTTTATTGCGCCATGCTATTCATCATCTTTGAGAGAGGATTTGTTTAAAAATGCGTTAGATTTAAGTTCAGGCGGGCAATTTAATCTCGCTTTACAAAAATGGAATCAATATCTCGATTCTTATCCTGATGATGCTGCAGGTTTCAGTAATAGAGGAAATGTAAGACTTGTTATAGGAGATGTAGATGGATCAATAGAGGATCAAAATAAGGCGATAAGTCTGAATCCTAGTGAAATAGATCCTTACATTAACAGGGGAATAGCAGAGGAAGCATTGGGTCTATGGTCACAAGCCAAAAAAGATTATGTTTTCGTTATTTCGCAAGATAGTACAAATTTTTCTGCATTATATAATTTGGCTAATGTAGAGGGATCTACATCAGATTGGGAAAAAGCAAGAGATTTTTTTTCAAAAGCTGCTTTATATAATCCTGGATTTGCTATGGCTAGGTCAAGTATGGCGTTAGCAGATTTTCAGTTGGGTAATATTAATGAATCTGAAAAAGAATTAAAAAAATTAATTAGACGTTATCCAACTTTTGCAGATGCTAGGGCAGCTTTAACAGCTTTGAATTGGTCCAAGGGTCAATCTGGCAACGCAGAGAGTAATTGGATAGCGGTAACTGAATTAGATCCTAGATATAGTGATGAAGAGTGGTTAAAAAAAATTAGAAGATGGCCTCCACAACCAATTAAAGAGTTAATGAACTTTATCAATTTAAAATAAGTCATGATTAGAGATCAGTTTTATAAAAAAATTGATTCGTTTAGTGATGAATTAATTAACTTAAGAAGACATATCCATGCACATCCGGAATTAAGTGGACTTGAAAATCAAACAGCGATCTTGATAAGTGGTTTTTTAAAGAATATTGGTTGGAATGTCAGAGAATCTATAGGTAGGACAGGAGTTATAGCTGATTTTGGGCCCTTAGATAAGGGTATTATAGGTTTAAGGGTGGACATGGATGCGTTGCCAATATTTGAAGAAACTAAATTAAGTTTTTCTTCAAAAGTAGATGGTGTTATGCATGCTTGTGGTCACGATTTGCATATATCGATTGGATTGGGTGTGGCAAAGATCATAAAGGATTTAAAATTAAATTTTGGTACTCGGATAATTTTTCAGCCTGCTGAAGAAATAGCAAGTGGAGCTAGATGGATGATTAAGGATGGTGCAACTAATGGGTTGACCCATATTTTGGGAGTGCATGTGTATCCTGATTTATCCGTAGGGACTATTGGTATTAAAGAGGGGAGTTTAACTGCAGCTGCGGGAGAAATTAAGGTAGAGATTAAAGGAAAATCAGGCCATGGTGCTCGACCTCATGAAGGAGTTGATGCTATTTGGGCGGCATCTAAAGTTATCTCGGGAATTCAAGAATCAATAACACGGAAGTTAGATCCTTTAGATCCTGTAGTTATAACTTTTGGGAAAATTAATGGCGGTAATGCATTCAATGTTCTTGCAGAAAAGGTTAATTTAATTGGTACGGTTAGATGCACTAATCTTAAAGTATTTAAGAATATTGGTAATTGGCTTAATGAAAATATCATTTCTTTAGCTAATAGTTGCGGAGCTGATGCAAAAGTAGTTTTTAGAGAAATAACTCCAGCAGTTAATAATAATTCTGAAATTAATAGAGTCTTCAGAGATTCGGGAATTAAAGTTTTAGGTCAAGAAAATGTTATCGAATTACAAAAGCCATCATTAGGAGCTGAGGATTTTGCTGAATTCTTAAATGAGATTCCAGGAGCTATGTTTAGGCTAGGTGTTTCTAGTTCAAATAGTTGTGCTCCTCTTCATAGTTCTAAATTCAATCCAGATGAAAGAGCTATTGCTGTTGGAATTAAAGTCATAACAGAATCCATAGTAAAATTAAACAATGAAAAAATTAAGACAATAGGTAAATGAAAATTAATAAAAGATTCATTTTATCTTTTGTGGCTCCTTTTATGATCCTTATATCCACTATTGGATTGTTATTTAGGGACAATTCCAGGAAGATTTTTTATTTACCTATTGGCTTAATGGGGATTGTAATTATTTTGGAGAAGGGCATAAGCAGACAATTGGAAAGGAAGAATATCTTCAAAAAGATAAAGTCTTATCAAAAAGTTAAATAAAACCAATTTATTTATTTTTACGCAACATGAGATGACTATTTTTTAGAAAAGAGCTATTAATAAGGTTAATACTAGGGGTGCTAAGAAATTTTAACTTAGCTGAGATCATACCCTTTGAACCTGAATCATTAATATTGATGCAGGGAAGTGGAGATTTGATCAAACTTTAGTAATACACTTTTTAAAAATTTATAAATCATGAGAAGTTCTTGGATTAAGCCTCGCCTTGGGAAAGATAATGTAACTCAGATGAATTTTGCGAGAAACGGACATATCACTGAAGAAATGGATTTTGTTGCTAAAAAAGAAAATCTTCCTTCTTCTTTGATAATGGAAGAAGTAGCAAGAGGAAGATTAATTATTCCAGCTAATATAAATCATTTGAATCTTGAGCCAATGTCTATAGGCATTGCTTCTAGATGCAAAGTTAATGCCAATATTGGTGCTTCCCCTAATGCAAGTGATATCAATGAAGAAGTAGAGAAGCTAAAACTAGCGGTTAAATATGGGGCTGATACGGTTATGGATCTTTCTACAGGAGGAGTAAATTTAGATGAAGTGCGGCAAGCAATTATTCACGAGTCTCCTGTTCCCATAGGAACTGTTCCTGTTTATCAAGCTTTAGAAAGTGTTCATGGTTCAATAGATAGATTAACTGAAGACGATTTTCTTCATATTATTGAAAAACATTGTCAGCAGGGCGTAGATTATCAAACTATTCATGCTGGGCTATTAATAGAGCATTTGCCAAAAGTCAAAGGAAGAATTACTGGAATTGTTAGTAGGGGGGGAGGTATTTTAGCCCAATGGATGTTACATCACTTTAAGCAAAATCCTCTTTACACAAGGTTTGATGACATTTGTGAGATTTTTAAGAAATATGATTGTACTTTTTCTCTTGGAGATTCATTAAGGCCTGGATGCTTGCATGATGCTTCTGATGATGCTCAGCTAGCTGAATTGAAGACTTTAGGCGAGCTTACTCGAAGAGCATGGGAACATAATGTTCAAGTCATGGTTGAGGGTCCTGGGCATGTACCTATGGACCAAATTGAGTTTAATGTGCGAAAGCAAATGGAAGAATGTTCAGAAGCCCCCTTTTATGTGCTCGGTCCATTAGTGACAGATATATCTCCTGGTTACGACCATATATCAAGTGCTATCGGGGCTGCAATGGCAGGGTGGTATGGAACTTCTATGTTATGTTATGTAACCCCAAAAGAACATCTAGGTCTACCAAATGCAGAAGATGTCAGAGAAGGTTTAATTGCTTATAAAATAGCTGCTCACGCTGCCGATATAGCGAGACATAGAGCTGGAGCTCGTGATCGAGATGATGAACTTAGTCATGCAAGGTATAACTTTGATTGGAATAAACAATTCGAACTTTCATTAGATCCGGAAAGGGCAAAGCAGTACCATGATGAAACTTTACCTGAAGAAATCTTTAAAAAGGCTGAGTTTTGTTCAATGTGTGGACCTAAACATTGTCCAATGAATTCAAAGATTTCTGATGAATCTCTTGATCAGTTAAAGGATAAACTTGAAGAATGTAATACTTCAGTTTAGTTATAAATTAATACTTATAGTATTTCCTTTGTCTTATTGACAACGTTTTCGACTGTAAATCCAAAATTTTTCATACATTCACCACCTGGTGCTGATGCACCAAACCTATCCATAGTAATACAAATCCCATCAAAACCTGTATATTTATGCCAACCAAATGAATGGGCAGCTTCTACTACTACTCTCTTTTTCACGCAACTAGGTAAAACACTTTCTTTATAAGATTCTTCTTGCTCTTCGAAAAGTTCGACACAAGGCATAGAAACAACTCTAATTTTTTTACCTAAGTTTGAAATTTGCTTGCTTGCTTCAATGCAAAGATTGAGTTCGCTTCCAGTACCAATAAATATTAGATCTGGTGTGCCTTCGCAATCGGAAACTACATATCCTCCTAGAGCAACTTTGTCGATCGAAGTATTTTCTTGATTGTGCATACCTTGTCTACTTAAACAAAGGGCAGAAGGTCTTTTACGATTTAGAATAGCAAGCTTATAAGCTCCACTCGTCTCATTGCCATCTCCTGGTCTGAAAACTAGCATGTTAGGCATTGCACGAAGAGAAGGGATAGTTTCGATAGGTTGATGTGTTGGGCCGTCTTCTCCTACACCAATTGAATCATGAGTTAATACATAGATCACTCCTAATTCGCTGAGTGCTGAAAGCCTCATTGAGCCTCTCATATAGTCGGCGAAAACAAGGAAGGTTCCACCATAAGGAATAAGACCACTATTATGATAGGCAATACCATTAAGTACAGCTGCCATTGCATGCTCTCGTACTCCAAAATGTAAATATCGTTTTTCAGGGCTATGTGGCTGGAATGATCCAGTTTCCCCTTTGATATCTGTGTAATTAGAGTGAGTTAAATCTGCAGATCCGCCAATTAATTCAGGTAGGTTAGGACCTAAAGCACCTAAACATATTTGTGAATGCTTTCTGGTGGCTAACCCTTTATCATCAGGTGAATAAGAAGGGAGATCTGAGTCCCAATTCTCAGGTAGTTGGCCTTTTAACATTCTTTTTAACTCTGCTCCTTCAGAGGGATATTTTTTTTGATATTCTTCAAATCTACAATCCCACTCTTTCTCTAAGTTTTCGCCTTTATCTATTGATTTTCTAAAATGTGTATATACTTCATCTGGTATCTCAAATGGAGGATATTCCCAATTTAGAAACTCTCTAGTTAATGCAGCTTCTTCTTCACCAACTGCTGCTCCATGAATTCCAGCAGTGTCTGATTTATTAGGCGATCCATAGCCTATTGTTGTAGAAATCTTTATAATTGAAGGTTTGTCTTTAATTAATTTTGCTTTTTCTATTGCTTCAGTGATTCCTTTAACATCATGATTACCATCTTCGACATGTTGTATATGCCATCCATAAGCCTCGTATCTTTTTAAGACATCTTCAGTGAAGGAAACATCTGTTCTCCCATCAATTGTGATTTGATTATCGTCATAGAGTGCAATTAATTTTCCAAGCTTCAAATGACCAGCTAATGAGCAAGCCTCTGATGCGATACCTTCTTGATTACAGCCATCACCCATTATGACGTAAGTATAGTGATCAACGATGTTACAATCAGGCTTATTAAATTTAGCTGCCAAGTGAGTTTCAGCTATTGCTAGACCAACTGCATTAGAAATTCCAGCTCCAAGAGGCCCAGCTGTAACTTCAACTCCTTCAGTTTCAAATGTTTCTGGGTGTCCAGGAGTTTTAGATCCCCATTGTCTAAATTCTTTGATATCTTCTATTGTAACTGATTTGTATCCTGTCAAATGAAGCAAAGAATATAACAGCATACAGCCATGACCAGCCGATAATACAAAACGGTCTCTGTTGAACCATTTTGGATTATTAGGGTTGTGATTAAGTATGTTTTGCCATAATGCATAACCCATAGGAGCGCAACCCATTGGCAATCCAGGATGTCCACTATTAGATTTATTTACTGCATCTACAGCAAGCATTCTTATACTATTTACACAAAGTGATTCTAATGAAACAGATGCAGCGACCATTGTTTTAAATTAAGTTAAGTTGGAAATACAGAATTGGTTGTCTTCAATTCATTTTGCTGAAAGCAAGGCAAACATTGTGACCACCAAATCCGAAAGAATTTGAAAGAGCAACTCCTATTTGAGCTTCTCTTGCATTATTTGGTACATAATCAAGATCACATTCAGGATCTGGATTGACGTAGTTAATTGTAGGAGGGATAAAATTATGTGTCAAAGAAAGTATACAAGCTACAGCTTCTATACCTCCTGAGCCTCCTAAGAGATGACCAGTCATCGACTTAGTAGAGCTTACAGGAATGAGGTAAGATCTGTCTTTAAAAATAGATTTAATTGCAGAAGTTTCATTTTTGTCATTAGCTGATGTACTCGTTCCATGAGCATTGATGTAATCAACTTCTTCAAGTTTAAGAGAAGCGTCTTCAATTGCTAGTTTGATAGCTTTGGCGCCTCCTACCCCCCCTGGCGATGGAGCAGTAATGTGATGAGCATCACATGTTGTTCCATATCCAATTATTTCTGCATAAATCCTTGCATTTCTTTTTTGTGCATTTTCTAAAGTTTCTAGAACAAGAATCCCAGCTCCCTCTCCAATAACAAATCCATCTCTTTCTGCATCAAAAGGCCTGCTAGCAGTTTGAGGACTTTCATTTCTGCAAGAAAGAGCTTTGGCACTGGCAAAACCAGCTACTCCGAGAGGCGTAATGCTTGCTTCTGCTCCTCCACAGATCATTGCATCTGCCTTTCCAAGTTGAAGTAATCTAAAAGAATCACCAATTGCATTTGAACCGGCAGCGCAGGCGGTTGAAACAGAGGAACTTGGTCCTTTTGCGCCCAAAGCAATAGCAGCTAATCCAGTTGCCATATTTGGAATCATCATTGGGACGGTAAATGGACTTACTCTTTTAGGTCCTTTATGACTGAGAATTTGAGCTTGACTTTCCATAGTTAGTAAGCCACCAACACCAGAGCCTATAATTACACCAATTCTTGAAGAATTAGCTTCAGTAATTTCAAGTCCAGAATCACTAAAGGCTTGCTTAGCAGCAATAACTCCAAACTGGGAAAAACGATCCCATCTTTTGGATTCTTTAGCTTCAATAAAATTTTCAGCTTGAAGATTTTTTACTTCTGCTGCAAATTTGCAAGGATGTTGTTCGGGATTAAAGAGCGTAATATCCGAGACTCCATTAGTACCTTTTTGAAGACCAACTAAATATTCATCAATGTTATTACCAATTGGAGTTACTGCTCCGATACCGGTAATAACTACTCGATGGAAATTTGGCATCCTTTACTACCCTTTTTTTTCTTCGATGAATTTTACTGCATCGCCAACAGTTGCTATTCCTTCTGCTGCTTCATCAGGGATTTCAATATCAAATGCTTCTTCAAGAGCCATTACTAATTCAACGGTATCAAGAGAATCTGCACCTAAATCATTTTGGAAATTTGAATCTGATTTGACTTCTCCTGCTTCAACACTTAATTGTTCTGAAACAATAGAACAAACTTTTTCGAGGATTTCTTGTGACATAGTTTATGGAAATTACTAATTATCTTTATGATTTTATGCCCTAGAGTTAACAAGAGTGAAGCATATCTTAATTTTTTTAATTTCTTTGTAAGACAATAGTATTATAAAACGAGGTTCAAAAGACAATTTTTACATGTCACACGCAGTTAAAATTTATGACACTTGCATTGGATGTACCCAATGTGTAAGGGCTTGCCCACTTGATGTTTTAGAGATGGTTCCATGGGATGGCTGCAAAGCTGGCCAAATTGCCTCATCGCCAAGAACTGAAGATTGTGTAGGTTGCAAGAGATGCGAAACCGCATGTCCCACTGATTTCTTAAGTATTCGTGTTTATTTAGGAGATGAAACTTCTAGGAGCATGGGCTTAGCATATTAACTTATATAGTGCAGTTTTAAGAGAGTCCATGTTTTAAAAATACTTTTTTTTTTTCAAATATAATTGAAAAAAAAATCTTGTATGTGTGGAATAGTTGCTGTAACAGGTTATAAAAAAGCTTTACCATTATTAATTAATGGCTTAGAGAAACTTGAATATAGAGGATATGATTCTGCAGGTATTGCAGTAATAAATTCTGAAACTAATTCTATTACTTGTAAAAAAGCAGAGGGAAAACTTAAGAACTTAATAAATAATCTTAACAATGACAATATTCCAGGAACTGTTGGTATTGGTCATACTAGATGGGCAACTCATGGAAAACCTGAGTTTAAAAATGCCCATCCTCACATCGATGGTTCAGGAACTATAGCGGTTGTTCAAAATGGCATTATTGAAAATTTCCAAGACTTAAAAATTAAATTAGAGAAAGAAGGCGTTATTTTCAATTCTGATACAGATACAGAGGTAATTCCTCATCTAATTAAAAGAGAATTAAATATATTAAGTAAACTCAACCTTGAAAATAACAGCTCAACACTTTTAGTGGCTGTGAGAAATGTAATATCTGATCTGGAAGGATCTTATGCCTTAGCCGTTTTATGGGCTGATGCTCCAACCTCCCTGGTAGTCGCAAGGAGACAAGCACCTCTGATTATTGGTTTGGGCGAAGGAGAATTTATTTGTGCAAGTGATACTCCAGCTATTGCAAATTTTACAAATATTATTTTGCCTATGGAGGATGATGAAATAGCTTTATTGACTCCTCTTGGAATAGAAATTTATGACGCAAATAATGAAAGACAATATCGAAATCCAGTTTCTCTAAAAGTCTCAGAGCAAATAATGGATAAGATGAATTTTAAACACTATATGTTAAAAGAGATATATGATCAGCCACAGACTGCAAAAAACTGGTTGGATAATTATTTAATTCAAAACTTAGAAGAAGGCAAGTATCAAATTAATTATCCTTTTGATACAAAGTTTTTTGAATCAATAGAAAGAATTGAAATTATCGCTTGTGGTACAAGTAAACATGCCGCAATGGTGGGTAGCTTTTTACTGGAACAATTTTCAGGTATTCCTACAAATGTCTTTTACGCAAGTGAATTCAGATATTCACCCCCCCCATTGCTGCCAAATACATTAACTATTGGAGTCACTCAATCTGGAGAAACTGCTGATACAATTGCAGCTATCGATATGGAAATTAAAAGACGGTCTTCGATTGAAGATTTAAATTTTAAACCCAATCTTATTGCAATAACAAATAGAAAAGAGAGCTCTATAGGAAGGCAGGTCTCAAATATAATTGATATTTGCGCAGGAATAGAAGTGGGAGTTGCAGCCACAAAAACTTTTTTTGCTCAATTACTTTCTTTTTATGGATTAGCTATTAAATTTGCAGAAATTAAAGGTAGTCAAAACTTAGATGAAATAAGTAATTTAATAACAGAACTTATAAAACTGCCTCCATTAATAGAAGATCTTTTAGAGCAACATAATAAATCTTCAGAAAAGCTAGCACATGATTTTTTTAATATAAAAGATGTTATTTTTTTAGGGAGAGGTATAAATTATCCTATTGCTCTTGAAGGAGCGTTAAAACTCAAAGAAATTAGTTACATACATGCTGCTGGATATCCAGCTGGTGAAATGAAACATGGTCCAATAGCTTTGTTAGATAAAAAAGTACCTGTAATTTCTATTGCTTCCCCTGGTGAAGTTTTCGATAAAGTTATCAGTAATGCTCAAGAAGCAAAAGCTAGAGATTCATATTTGATTGGAGTTGCACCTGAATGTAATGGAACTGAAATTTTTGATTATTTAATGAAAGTTCCTCCCTCAAATGAATGGATTTCACCTTTGCTTAACATAGTGCCTTTACAATTATTGAGTTACCATATTGCAGCTCATAGAGGACTTGACGTGGATCAACCAAGAAATTTAGCTAAAAGTGTAACTGTGGAATGATAAGTTTCTTACAAAATTTTATTTTTTAAATTTATAACTCTAAAAGTCCATTTGGAGGATTGATGATTAGAAAATTATTTTTTATGTCCACTAATGGAACTATTTCTTTAACAAATGGTATGAGAACTTTTTTTTGATTTTTAAAAAGTTCAATAACAAGTAAATTATTTTTCTCATTTTCTAAATCTATAACTTTCCCAATTGTTTTTGATTCATTATTTTCTACAGTCTTGACTTCAAGATTTATAAGTTCCAACAAGTGGAATTCTTCCTTTTTAAGTTTTGGTAGTTTATCGGTTTTGACAAGAATCTTAAATTTTTTCAGTTGCTCTGCATGATTTCTTGTATTTATTCCTAGCAATTTAACTATAAATGTTTCTTTACCAGGCTGTTTGAAACCAGATATAAGTTCAATTTTTGAAGGAGGTTCATTTTCTTTTTGCAACCATCTTATTCCAGGTTTTAAAAATCTTTCTTCAAAGTCACTTAAAGATTTAACCTTTACTTGTCCATTAATTCCATGACATGATGTTATTAATCCAACAGTCAACCATTCATTTTTATTTATCATATATTGTATTAGAAAAAGTTTTTTATGGAATTATCTACTAAACCTATACTCCCTGGGGCTTTTGTTGTTGTAAAAGACACTAACTCTATATACAGAGGATATAAAGGGTTTGTACAAAGAGTTACAAAAAAAAGAGCAGCCGTTCTGTTTGAAGGGGGTAATTGGGATAAACTCATAACTTTTCAGCTAACGAATTTAGAAATAGTATAAAAATTAGATTTTACCTATAGTTATAAATTTTTCTATCAACACTCTAGCTGCATTGGTTTCAGCTTGTTTATGGGATTTGCCGAATGCAGATGATTCTTTTAATCCTTCGATAAATATGTCGCAAGAAAACCTTTTAGGGTCTCCATTTTTCTTAGAGACTTCAAGTATTTTGTAGACTGGCAAATCAAAACCCTTACTTTGACACCACTCTTGCAATACTGTCTTAGATTTGAATTTATATGGAGCTTTTAAAAATATTTCTGAATCTTCTTCCCAAATATCATCTAACCAAAGATTTACTTCTTTAATTGAATTAAAGCACTTGTAAAGAGCACCGATTAAAGCTTCTGTTGATTCACCAATAATAGTATTTTTTGAATTTTCATCCCCAAGAGCTTTAGGTCCTTTAATTATTAATTTCTCTATATCAATTTTTTCCCCTAATCTAGTTAACCATTCATCACTTACAATTTGTGCTCTTAGCTCTGATCTTTCTCCTACACTCATTTGAGGATATTTTTGTTCAATAAAAGCAGAAGCAGCTAATCTGAGGACTGCATCTCCGAAAAATTCTAGTTTTTCGTAATTGATTATTTTGTCCTCTGAGGAATGGACAAATGCTTTATTAAAATCTTGAATTACTGAAGGATTTTGATTTCTAATTATTTCCGAAAATCTTTTTGATTTAATATTTAAAGATTTTAAAAAAGTAGTTATTTGATTAATTCTCTTTGTATTAATTATATATGTCATCTGATTTGAATAATCACAACAATTAGAAAGCAGGTCATAAGCCGGGTTCTGTTCATCTTAATTAAGATGGGCAATCATCTATCTAGGACTGGAATTACTTCACAGTCTCAAGCGGCGCTTAAAAGTAGATTAAGTAATGGTCAAAAATCTACTAAGCCTTGCTCCCAGCCGGGGTTTACCTAGCCAACACTTCTCAATGTTGCTGGTGCGCTCTTACCACACCCTTGCACCCTTACCATACAAAAAGTATTAGGCGGTATGTTTCTGTGGCACTATCCTCACGGTTGCCCGCACTGGGAATTACCCAGCAAGCCTGACCATGTGGGAGCCCGGACTTTCCTCAAGAAAGTTTTATTTTGGAAACAAAATAAAACTTTCTTGCGATTGCCTCTCCTGCTTTCATCTAGCATAATGCTTATTACTCCAAAAATCATCTATTGGGGCTGTAGCTCAGCAGGATAGAGCAACGGTTTCCTAAACCGTAGGTCGTGGGTTCGACTCCCGCCAGTCCCGTAAAAATGAAAAACTATATGTAGTATGTGTGCAAACTTGCTACTCTCTAGCTAGCGTATAGTTAGTAATAAATCTTTTATGGCTAAGTTGCATGATATGCGTTTAAAGCTCTTAATTCAGCAAGAGCATGAACACATTTCTAAATCCCAACCTAATGATTTAGATCTTTCAATAGTTCAAGCAAGATGCCTTTGCTGGCTTGCTTTATTAGCAGAAGCCCACGAAGATCAAGCAAATGATGCTGAAAAAAGAGGCGATGCCGAGCAAGCAATGGGATGGTTTGCTGATTCCATGAGACTAAGAGATGTTATTAATTTGGTTACTAGTATTGAGATACCTTTGCCAGATAGTCCAGATTCACTTGATGAAAATGACGAATTATTGGATGGCCCTACAATTTTGCCTAAATAGTGAGATGATATAAAAAGAATTAGATTTTCTTTTGGCTGAAGAACCATGTCAATGCTCTGACTGTCAGAGATTTTATAAAGAGCATGATCGTCTGATTAGAGAATTTCCCACTTTTAAGCAGCAGCAAGAGTTGAATTGGGCATCTATTCAAGCTTTCAGAACTCTTTGTACTAAAGTTACTGATGAGTTGCAGAAAGAATTATGTGAAAGAGAAACAGATAAAAATATTAATCCAAAAGAAAAACATATTTCTGATATAGAAATTACTGAAGCTTTAAATGAGCTTGAAAGTGTTAATGCCTATTTATATTCAATTGAAGCATTAATGGAAAGAATATTTGATATAAAAATTTCGGACAATATTGAATCAAAATTTAAAGAAATTGCAAATGAATTAGCCCCAGACCCATTAAATATGGATCGATTAATTTTAAATAGATTATTTCATCAAACCCCAGATTCACCAGATAAGAAAAATATTAATTAGTTAATTCTTCGACATCACAAGTAATTTCAACGGGCATTGGAGAGACTTTCCAGATAGATTTACAGTACTCTCTAATAGATCTATCTGAAGAAAAATATCCTGATCTAGCAGTATTTAATAATGCCATTTTATTCCAAGATTTTTTATTATTCCAGCATTCACTGACTACATCCTGTTTATTTAAGTAATCTTCAAAGTCAGCCATAACAAAAAATGGGTCATGTCCAGTCAAGCTATTTAATAAAGGTTTAAATAATTCTTTATCCCCATTGCTAAAGTGGCCAATTTCAATTAGACGTATAACCTCTTTCAGCTCTGGGCATTGATTAATAAATGTTTTTGGGGAGTAATTATTATTTTTTAGAGCCATAATTTCACTTTCAGTTTTACCAAAAAGAAAGAAATTCTCTTTTTTCACAAGATCCCTTAATTCAACATTAGCTCCATCTAAGGTTCCAATCGTTAATGCTCCATTCATAGCAAACTTCATATTTCCAGTTCCAGATGCCTCTTTACCAGCAGTTGAAATTTGTTCTGAAAGATCCGTTGCAGGATAAACTATTTCGCCAAGTTTAACATTATAGTCTGGTAGGAAAACAACTCTTAATAAACCATCCATATCTGGATCAGAATTAACTACATCAGCAATTCCATTAATAAATCTAATCATTAGCTTTGCCATAAAGTAACCTGGCGCAGCTTTACCTCCGAATATTATTGTTCTTGGGACTTCAAACTTGTTTATACCATTTTTGATTCTCAAATATTGGGCAATAATTTGAAGGGCGTTTAAATGTTGTCTTTTATATTGATGAATTCTTTTTACCTGAACATCAAATAAACTTGATGGATCTACAAGTATTCCAGTTTTTGAATGAATAAAACTAGCTAATTTTCTTTTTCCTTCTAGCTTCGTTTCTTCAAATTTTTGTAAAAAATTGTTGTCATCTTTTTTTTCTTCTAACTTTTTAAGAAGTTCCATATTTGTTATCCAATTTGGACCAACTTCTTCTTCTAGCAGGTTAGATAATGATGGATTAGATAGGGCAACCCATCTCCTTGGAGTAACCCCATTAGTTACATTTGTAAATTTTTCAGGCCATAGTGCTGCAAATTCCGGAAGAAGTTGTCTTTTTATTAGATCTGAGTGAAGAGCTGCAACACCATTTATGTGATGTGCTCCAATTGTAGCCAAATGGGCCATCCTAACAGATTTGGAGCCTTCTTCATCAATTATTGAGAGTTTTTGAAGGATCTTGTCATCACCAGGATATCGTAGTCTTAATTGTTGTAGAAATCTCCAATTAATTTCATAAATAATTTCTAGATGACGAGGAAGAAGATCATTAAATAAACCTAAATCCCATTTCTCTAAAGCTTCTGGTAGTAATGTGTGGTTGGTATAAGCAACAGAGGATGTTGTTATGTTCCACGCTTTATCCCAACCTATTTGATATTGGTCAATAAGAAGTCGCATTAATTCTGCAACTGCAATAGCCGGATGGGTATCATTTAATTGGACTGTCCAATGCTTAGGGAATTCTGTAATTGGTATTGATCTCTTTTCAAGGCTTCTCAACATATCCTGAAGAGAA
The DNA here is from genome assembly GCF_017696055.1 of Prochlorococcus marinus XMU1406. Classification (NCBI taxonomy): domain Bacteria; kingdom Bacillati; phylum Cyanobacteriota; class Cyanophyceae; order Synechococcales; family Prochlorococcaceae; genus Prochlorococcus; species Prochlorococcus marinus. Next base: position 450,266 of record NZ_JAAORG010000003.1, on the reverse strand, counting down.
CAACTTACAAAAAAGTGTTGTTGTTTGAGTCTTAATCTTCTACCTTCGTCAGTTCCATCATTGGGATATAGAACTTTTGAAAGAGTCTCAGATGCAACTTTTTCTTCTACTGCACCATAATAATCACCAATATTGAATGCATAAAAGTCAAAACTTTCTGTTGCGTCAGCTCTCCATAATCTTAATCTGTCACATGTATTTACTCTGTATCCTAAAACTGGAACATCATGAGGTACTCCAATCGCATGTTCTGAAGGGATCCATCTTGATCTGTAGTTTCCTTTGTCATCTCTATAACTTTCAGTTCTGCCTCCAAAACCAACAAAACATGATTCGTCAGGTTGTGGAAGTTCCCATGGCCATCCACCTTTTAGCCATTTATCAGTTACTTCAACTTGCCAACCATCCCTAATTAACTGATTGAATATACCAAATTCGTACCTAATACCATAACCAACTGCTGGAACTTGTAGAGATGCTAATGATTCCATGTAACAAGCTGCAAGTCTACCAAGTCCACCATTACCTAATCCAGGCTCCTCTTCAACTTCGAGAATTGTTGACAATGATTCAACTCCAAATCTCTTTAGAGCATCTTCTGCTTCTTTAGTTATTCCAAGATTGAGCAGATTATTACTTAATTGAGGGCCTATTAAAAATTCTGCTGATAAGTAGGCGACTGTTTTTTGTGGTTTTTTTCTTATGACTTCTTGGCTGGCTAAATATCTTGTCATTAGCCTGTCTTTAACTGCGTAACTTAAAGCCATGTACAAGTCGTGTGAACTTGCAGATGTAGCTAGCTTGCCAAGAGTATAAAAGAGATGGGCTGTCATTCCTTGGAAAACAGCATCAGAATCCATGCCAGCTTTCTCAGGATCTAAGTAGCAGCCTGGAGTAGGCAAACGTAGATCGAAGGGTTTGTTGGAATTCATTGGATTGGCCATATAACAGACAATAGCCATTTTTAAGAAAATTTCTTTGTTGTAACTTCAGATCCACACTTGTTGAGTATTTTTGCTTTTTTCTTACATATTTCTTAAAGTGGGCCCTCAATAAACTATCTTCCAATTAGGTAGTTTATTTTTTCTCTCATTTCATATGTATTCTTTACTTGCTGAATTAAGTGCACATGATTTAGAAGTTGCTGAGACATTGATAGGAGTTATAAGATTTCTATTGATATTTTTAGCTGCAAGAGCATTAGCAGAAGTATTAGTAAGACTAAGTTTGCCAACGATAGTAGGTGAGCTTCTTGCAGGGGTTGTAATAGGGGCATCAGGATTCCATTTGTTGATACCGCCCTCAGCTGGAACAGAATTAAATGAAGGACTCGTAAATGTTATTAGTTCATTAGCGTCAATCCCCCCAGAAGCTGTACCTGATGTTTATTTCGAAAGTTTTCCATCCCTTCAAGCAGTAGCAACTCTCGGGTTATACGCTCTTTTATTTTTAACAGGATTAGAAAGTGAGTTAGAGGAATTAGTAGCTGTAGGAGCCCAGGCTTTCACTGTTGCCATGGCTGGCGTAATTTTACCGTTTGCCTTCGGAACTCTTGGATTAATGTTTATTTTTCAAGTGGATTTAATTCCAGCAGTTTTTGCTGGAGCATCTATGACAGCAACAAGTATAGGAATTACTGCAAGTGTTTTTGGTGAGTTGGGATATTTAAAAACTAGAGAAGGACAGATTGTTATTGGAGCAGCTGTTTTGGATGATATTTTGGGTATTGTTATTCTTGCAGTTGTAGTCGCTCTTGCTGCCGGAGGTTCTTTAGAAATTGCTCCTATCGTTAAATTAGTTGCAGCAGCTGTAGTATTTGTTATTGCTGCTATCGCATTAAGTAGAACAGCAGCCCCAGGTTTTGATTGGTTATTAGATAGATTAAAGGCCCCCGGTGCTGTAGTGGTAGCTTCTTTTGTGATACTTGTATTGTGTTGTTTTGTTGCAACTGCCATTGGATTGGAAGCAGCTTTAGGTGCTTTTGCAGCTGGATTAATCCTAAGTAGTTCGAAAAATAATCACGCAATTCAACAATCCGTTTTACCTTTAGTATCCTTATTCGCAACTATTTTCTTCGTGCTAGTAGGTGCTGGAATGGATTTATCAGTTATCAATCCACTTGATCCAACCAGTAGATCAGCTCTTGTAGTTGCAGGATTTTTATTAGTTGTGGCAATTATTGGAAAAATTGCTGCAGGATGGGTATTCTCAAGTGATAAACCTACAAATAGATTAGTTGTAGGTTTGGGTATGATGCCCAGAGGAGAGGTTGGTTTAATATTCCTTGGATTAGGAACAAGTGCTAAGTTGTTAACTCCTTCTCTTGAAGCAGCTATTTTATTAATGGTTATTGGAACGACATTTCTTGCACCTGTTCTCTTGAGAATTGTCCTAAAAGATAAGCCTCCAAATGATGGCAATAAAATTTCAGATGATGTTGCAGCTGATCCTGTTGGTCTTCTTTAGGAAATAAGTTTATTAGAATTAATTAACAAAGTTACTTTAATAAATGGAAAAAACAGCTCTTACAGATAGTGATGTAAATTACGACTGGAATTTTTTAAATTACCCAATACATACTGTTTCTGTTAAGTCTGAGAAAACATCCAAAGAATGTGCGATTTTATTAATTCATGGTTTCGGGGCCTCTACCGATCACTGGAGATTCAATATACCTATTTTGAGTAACAAATACGAAGTTCATGCTATGGATCTTCTCGGTTTTGGAAAAAGTCCTAAGCCTCAAGATGTTGAATACTCGGGATCTTTATGGAAAGACCAGGTTATCGCTTATGTAAAAGAGAAAATAAAAAAACCTACAATTATTGTTGGAAATTCATTAGGTGGTTATGCAGCATTAGCTGCTGGTTCAGAATTAAATGAGCTAAATGCAGGAGTGATATTACTTAATGCTGCAGGATATTTTAGTGAAGAAAAAACTATCAAAAAGAATATGTTACAGACTTCTATTGAAACAGTTGCCGGTATATTTTTGAAAAATATTGTTCTTCAACGTTTGATTTTTGAGAATATGAGAAATCCAAAAAATATTAAAAAAACTTTGAATCAAGTTTATCTTGATAAAAAAAATGTTGATGATTTCCTTGTTGAGTCAATAAGAAAGCCTTCTCTAGATTATGGTGCTTTTAATGTTTTTAGAAGCGTATTTAACCCATCAGGTCCTCAGGGATTGCCTTTGGATAAGTTATTCGCAAAACTCGATTCTCCATTACTATTGCTCTGGGGAGGGAAAGATCCTTGGATGAACACTCCAAAAAAAAGAAATCTATATAAAAAATTTACACCAAAGAATACAAAAGAAATCATTCTTGATGCCGGACATTGTCCTCATGATGAAATACCTGAACTTGTCAATCAGCATATTTTGGACTGGGTTGATTCTCTTTAAGTAACAATTAATTGTGCAAATTAAGTTATCTAATAAAGACAAAGGAATTTTTGTTTTTCAATTAGATCAAAACAACTATATTAAATTTTGTCCTGAAAGAGGAGGTGTTATTACAAATTGGGTTTCGGATGGTAAGGAGATACTTTATTTTGATGAAAAAAGATTTTTGGATAAGACAAAAAGTATTAGGGGAGGTATTCCAATCTTGTTTCCAATTTGTGGAAATTTAAATTCCTCTAATTCTGTATTTGGAATAGATTATTTGCAATTTACACAACATGGTTTCGCTAGGGATTTGCAATGGCAATATTCTTTTAATGAAAATAAAAAATCTTTATGCTTATTTTTAAATGAATCTAAAAAAACTAAAAAATATTATCCTTTCGATTTCGAACTAAGAATAGAAGTTACCCTGAAGATTAACTGTTTAGAATTTGAAATTTCGATTTATAATAAAACAGATAATTCTATGCCTATAAATTTTGGATTACATCCTTACTTTAATGTATCAGATTTCAAAAATTTAGAGTTTATTGATAATCCTCTTAATTGTCAGAATCAGGCAAAAAACATTATAAGTAATACTTTGGATGAATTAAATAATATTGATTTAGGAATTGATCTACTTATGTATACTTCGGGTAGGAGTGCTTTTCGAGATAAAATTTTTAAAAGAGAGGTAACTTTAAATCATCCATATCCCTTTGACTTAGGTGTTATTTGGAGTGATCCTCCAAGAAAAATGATATGTCTTGAACCTTGGACGAGTCCCCGAAATTCTTTTGTTGATGGTTTCAGAAAATTGATGATTCCTCCAAATTGTAGTCAAAGGTTTGATTTTTCAATACAAATAAAATCTCTTAAGTAATTATGCAATACTTATGAAATTTGTTGTTATTGATGATGATCCAACAGGCTCTCAAACTGTTCATGATTGCTTATTACTTCTAAAGTGGGACGTTTCAACTTTAGTCAAAGGTTTTGAATCTAAATCTAATTTATTTTTTATTTTGGCTAATACAAGGTCACTTTCGGAAAATGATGCGAAATTAACAATAGAGGAAATTTGTAAAAATCTTAAGACCGTTATAGCTTCTCAAGCTTATGGAGAAAAAATTATTTTTATAAGTAGAGGAGACTCTACTCTTCGAGGACATAACTTTTTAGAGCCAAGTGCTTTAAATAATTGCTTAGGTCCCTTTGATGCTACTTTTCATATTCCAGCTTTTATTGAGGGTAAAAGATTCACAATTAATGGATCACACTTTGTTGATAAAACCCCTATTAATAAAACAATTTATGCAAGAGATAAAATTTTTGGATATGAGACAAGTAATGTCAAGAACCTTTTATTGCAGAATAGTAAATCGCAATTAAATATTGAAGATATTCAAAATCTTTTACTGTCAGATATCGAAATTTTAAACGATGAAGAAAATAATATTGTTTTTAAAACACTAAAGAATTTGAAGAATAATAAACATGTAATTGTAGATGTAGAAAATTATTCTCAACTAAAAAAATTTTCTTTAGTAATTAAAAAATTAACTAAACAAAAAAAATTCCTTTTTCGAACTGCAGCAAGTTTTATAAGTTCAATTTCTGATAAAAAAAGTGTCCCTAAGTTTCAGACATTTTGCTCTCATTTAAGATTAAGAAATAACGGAAAGAGTTATCTTCCAGGACTGATAATTGTTGGATCCTATGTGGAACTTTCAACAATACAATTGAAAAATTTATTAGAGATAAGTAATTGCAAGCCAATTGAATTAGATGTTTTTGAATTTTTTAAAATAACTTCATCGGAGAATAATCAGAATCGAATAAATAATTTTAAAAATAGTTTTTTGAAAGAAATTAGATTTTCTTTTGAGATAGGAAAAACTCCTGTATTGTTTACTTCAAGAAAATTTATGTCCTTAGATTATTCTGAACAATTTAATTTTTATCACTCACTTGCTTCTTTTATTTCCGAATTAGTCGCAGAGTTGAAATATGAAATAGGATATTTGATTTCAAAAGGTGGAATAACAACAAATGTGATTCTTAGTAATGGACTTAATGCAGATTATGTTTATCTAGAGGGACAGATTTTAACTGGTATTTCAGTGGTGACTTACAACCTAAAAAATGGCGAAAAACTTCCTATTGTTACACATCCTGGCAACATTGGTACTAAAGATTCACTAGTTAATATTTGGAAAGCTTTTGAAAATAAAAATAATTTTTAAAATTAGAAATTTGAGATAATTTCTTCAGCAAAACTACTGCAGGATAAGGGTTCTACTTTCGGTTCCATTAAACGTGCTAGATCATAGGTGACTTTTTTCCCCTCTATTGCTTTACTTAAACCATTAGTAATTAAGTTGGCGGCTTCATCCCAACCAAAATATTCAAGCATCATTACACCACTAAGAATTACTGAGCCTGGATTAATCTTATTTAAGCCTGCATGTTTTGGCGCAGTACCATGCGTAGCTTCGAAAATTGCTGCATTATCTCCAATGTTTGCGCCAGGAGCCATACCTAGGCCACCAACAATTGCAGCAGCAGCATCAGAAACATAGTCTCCATTGAGGTTTAATGTTGCAAGAATTGAATATTCTTGTGGTCTAGTTTGAATTTGCTGAAATATACTGTCAGCTATACGATCATCAACAAGAATAAGTTCTCTCCATTTCCCATCTCCATGAGAATTTAATATTGATGCGATAACTTCTTTAATTTCTTCGCAAATGAATGCTTTCTTGTTATTTGTAAGCTTGTCAAAACCTGGTTCGATTTTTCGAGCATTATTTTCAATTGTAATTTCTGGATTTTTCTGAATATTATCTAAAATCCAACTTTCTCTCTCTGTAATACAATCTTTCCTAAATTCGTTTACTGCTAATTCATATCCCCAATCTCTAAATGCACCTTCGGTATATTTCATAATATTCCCTTTATGTACAAGAGTTACATGCCTTTTATCTCCTGATAATCTTTTAGCATGTTCAATAGCCTTTCTGATATGCCTTTGGCTACCAGATTTACTTACTGGTTTTATACCAATTCCTGATCCGTTTGGTATAGATCTATTTTTTAGATTTTTACTATTTGGTATTACAACATTATTTAAGTGATTAATTAATTCAAGACAATTATTATCCTCGGCTTCCCATTCAATTCCCATGTAGATATCCTCAGTATTTTCTCTGTAGACAATAACGTCTAAATTTTGAGGATTTTTGTGAGGGCTTGGAGTCCCTGAATAATACCTGCATGGTCTAACACAGCTATATAAATCAAAGATTTGTCTTAATGCAACATTAAGAGATCTAATACCTCCACCGATGGGAGTCGTTAAAGGACCTTTGATAGCTACTCCGAAGTGTCTGATTGCTTCAATAGTATCTTGAGGCAGATAGTTATATGTTCCATACAGTTCACAAGCTTCATCTCCTGCGTAGACTTTAAACCAATTAATTTTTCTTTCATCTCCATAGCTTTTTTTAATGGCTGCATCAAGAACGATTTGAGTTGCTGGCCATATATCAACTCCAGTTCCATCACCTCTGATAAATGGGACAATTGGATTATTAGGAACATTCGGCTTGCCTTGATTAAAAGTTATAATCTCTCCTTCATTAGGTAAATTTAATTTTTCAAAGTTTGGCATAGCATTGAATGAATAACAAAGATAACTTCTTTAAGTTCTTCGTATTGTAATTTGCGATGAGTTATTTTCTTTAAAAGCTAGAAATTTATTATTCAAATGTGAATAGGGAATACTTTGTTGATCAGCATTTCAACATCTTTATTAAAAGAAAAAGTAGTTAATAAGCAACTTAATGGAAATTATGTCATTTTCAAAAAAACACTTAGCTATTTATGAATGCTAGTTCAAATGTAAGTAATGTTGAAATAGCTAATAAAATTGCTTCCACTGCATCATTGTTTCGGAAATATTTTCCAGATGCAATCGTAAATTTTAGTCCCTGGGAAAATTCAAATAATGAATCTATGCCAGATACTATTGATTTTGCATTTCATTTTCCTGGGTGGAGTCCTCTCATTGAATGTAGAGCAATTCTTTTACAATTAAGAATTGATAATGATAATAAAAAAAGAGTCCCAAAATTGTTAGGAATAATAATGCGAGGGATGATAGTTCCCTCTGAGAGATGGAGAGTAGCTACTATCGGAGAGTGGGAAATGACTGGCACTCACTTACCACAAAAGGAACAGAAAGATAATCTTTTTTTGGTTTGTAAAGAACTTTATAAGTTATTCTCTACAACATCCTCTGGTAACAAAAATTAGCTGTTTTATGTATTTTCCTTGTAGATTAAATACACTTACAAAATTAATTCAAAATATATGGCAGTCGCTCTTGCAGGACAACTAAGAGAAGGGACAAAAAAATCCCACACTATGGCAGAAAATACTGGCTTTGTTGCTTGTTTTTTAAAAGGAGTTGTTGAAAAAAAATCTTATAGAAAATTAATTAGTGATTTATATTTTGTTTATGAGGCTATGGAAGAAGAAATCGAAAGATTGGTTTATGAGGAACATCCCGTAATAAAACCTATTGGTTTTAAATCATTATTTAGAAAACAAACTCTTGAAAATGATCTTATATTTTATTTTGGTGATAATTGGAAGAGTGAAATTAATATTTCTCAATCAGCAAAAGTATACGTTGAAAGAATTCGTGAGGTTGCAAAAAAATCACCAGAGTTACTGGTTGGTCACCACTATACACGCTATATAGGGGATTTATCTGGTGGTCAAATTTTAAAAAGGATTGCCAAAAAAGCATTAAATTTGAAGGGAAATGACGGTTTAAATTTTTATGAATTTGAATTAATTGCTGATGAAAAGAAATTTAAGGAAGAATATTCCCTTACTTTGAATCAACTTCCAATAAACCAAAAAACTGCTGATCAAATTATTGATGAAGCTAATCAAGCTTTTACTTACAATATGAAAATGTTTAAAGAGCTTGAAGGTAACTTGATTGCTGTTTTAGGCAAGATTGTATTTAATTACATTACAAAAAAAGTTAGGAAAGGCAGTACTGAGACCTAGTATTTATGTTTGATTCATTAGTTGATCTCCTTAAAACCAAAATTGATGAATTAAATGGTCACGAAGTTCAAATATCTGGCGAATTCAAAGAATATAACAATGAAGACTCAAAATATGTTATTAAAAATTGGCTTTTTTCATCTGCGGAATATCGAAAGTGGCGAATAACTAGATTAGACGGTGGCAAAAAACTGCAAGTCTTCAATACGGTCGCATATCCAAATTTTGATAGTGAATTACCTATCCTAGGCGCCGATATTTTATGGTTTGGAACCTCTCAAAAGTTATTAGCAATTCTTGATTATCAACCTTTAATTCAAGAGGGAAAGTATCTTGAAAAATATTGTTCAAGTTTAGCTAGTATTAAGAAAAAATATCCTGGATTTGATAATAATAAAATGAAGAATATCTATGATTCAAAAATGTATTTCTCACCATGGGTAATTATATGTAGAGGAAATAGATTAAATCTTGATAGAGATTTAAATAATATATTTCATTCATTTGTAAATAATTATTTGAATATTTATAAATTGAATCCTGTTAATCAATTTTTAAATGCAGAAGAAATAAAGATTAATCAAATTAAATATGATAAGTACAGTTTTGAAAAAGACCCTGCAGATAAATTGTTTAAATCTTTTTTTGGAGAAAAATGGACAAAAAAATTTATTGATAAATTTCTTTTTACATTAAATAGTGAGACTATATATTGAATGTTAATACAAGATACTATTTTTTATAGACCAAATTGGATATGGCATAATTTTCTAAAATATTTAATCAACAATTTAAGTAAATATAACTGTATAGAAAAAACAATACCTTCCGAATATTCTTATAAAGATTCTACTTATGGTTCAAAAAAATCAAAAAAAAATGTGAATCTTTTTACTTGGGGTGTAACTCATAAAAAAAGGATTCAAGTTGCAAGAGCAGTTTGTATTAATAGTCCAAATTATTCTGTTTTAAATTTTTTAATTATTCCAAATACTACTTATAATGTCCCATTTTTTGGCGTAGATTTTGTTTCTCTACCTAATATTCATTTATTAGTATTAGATTTTCAGCCTTCATTAAAGATACAAAATCAATATAGCAATGAGTTATTAGAAAAACTTATAAACCTCAAAAAGCGTTGTCATTCATCAATCCCATTAGCTGAAAAAATGTCTGCTGATTTAGGTAGATTTTTTTCTCCAGGAGTAATCTGGTCAAAATTACCAAAAGAAGAAAGGAGCGAATTTTTAATTACTAATCAGCTTTATGATTCATTTAAGGAATATCTAAATTTGTATTTGGAAATTCTTTTTGAAAGCAAGGAAGTCAATATGGATCTCCAAAAAGAATTAATAAATGGTCAAAACAATTATCTGAAATATAGAAGAGATAACGATCCAGCAAGACCAATGTTATCGAGTTTATTTGGTAAGGAATTTACCGAATCTTTAATTAAAGAAATTTTATTTGCTATTTAAAAGACTTATAATTTGTTTAGATAGAAAACCATATGAAAAAAATTTCTGTTCTTTTTGTATGTTTGGGAAATATTTGTAGGTCTCCTGCTGCAGAAGCTATTTTTATAAGTCTACTTGAAAAAAAAGGTTTAAAAAATGCCTTTATTGTAGATTCTGCTGGAACTGGTAGTTGGCATATTGGAAAAAAAGCTGACTCTAGAATGAGAATTGCGGCTAAAAGAAGAGATATAAATATCCTAAGCAGGGCTCGTCAAATTAATATCAAAGATTTTGAAAAATATAACTATATTCTTGCGATGGATGACTCGAATTTTAGAGATATTCAAGATCTTAAAAATAGAACACCTTCAACTAAATTGGCATCAATTAAAAAAATACAAGATTTTAGATCAGTGTTTAATGAGCATGAAGTTCCTGACCCATATTTTGGCGGTGATGACGGATTTGATTATGTCCTTGATATATTAGAAGACTCTGTAAGCGGCTTCTTGGAAAGTATTTCTTGAATTTATTAGATCTGAGTCTCTTTGGGAATCTTGTTGTTATAAAGATCAATTATTTTATCTACGACCTCATTAATTGAATATCCATCCGTAATAACTTCTATTGCGTCATTCGCTTTTATGAGAGGTGAAATTTCCCTATTAGAATCGTCAAAATCTCTTTTTTTTATATGTTCTTTTAACGTATCAAGATCTATTTCTTGCGAGTCTTTACTTTGTTTGTCAGATTTTCTTCTTTTTGCTCTTTCATCGATGCTTGCAGTTAAAAATATTTTAAGTTCTGCATAAGGAAAAACAGTAGTTCCTATATCTCTTCCCTCAGCCACAAGTCCACCGGATTCTCCAATTTTTCTTTGTTCTTCAACTAAGAATTTTCTTACTTCTTTAATTGAGGAAATTTTAGAAACGATAGAATTTATCTCTTGCGACCTAATTTCTTCGGTAACACAGTAGTTATTAATAAAAACATCGTGATGTGAATTGTTATTTGATTTGAAAACAATAGAAATATTTTTAAAAATATTCTGCAAATTTCCACACTTTTTATAATCAATATTTTCTTTTATTAAAAGCCAACTTAATGCCCTATACATTGCACCAGTATCTAAATATAAAAGTTTGAGTTTCTTTGCTATTAACTTTGTTACAGTACTTTTGCCTGACCCTGCTGGGCCATCAATTGCAATAATAGGCCTTCTTTTCATTAGAAAAACGTGATCAATTAGTCTTGTCTCACCACATCTTATCGCACCAGCTAGTAATGAAATATTATCTTCAACTCTTACTTTTTGGAGGGTATAAGGGTTTAAATGTTCTAAATATTCAATTGAAATTTTTTCTGCTGACAGCTTTTTAATTATTGCTTTTAAACTGATCTTTTTTTCTTGTTGAAAAATTGTTTTTGCTTCTAACAACTCATTTGAAAAAAATCTAATTAATTTTCTTTCTTTTCTAGATAAATGTATATTACGAGAACTTAAAGGAATTCCATCAAAATCTCTTTCTGTAGGAATAGATTTAACAGCAACATTTAATTTCTTCGTTAGGATAAGATTCTTTAAAATTAAAAGTTGTTGCCAATCTTTTTCTCCTAAGTAAAGATTTTTTGGCTTGATGAGATTCAGTAATCTATAAACTACAGTACAAACGCCATCAAAATGTCCAATTCGATTTAATCCACATAATGTGGAAGATAATTCTATGGAAGCTTTCAGGAATTTAATATTTTTATTATTCGGAGGATATATATCTTCAGTACTTGGGATGAAGATTGCATCTGCGCCATTAGCAAAGGAGATTTTTACATCATTGTCAATTGTTTTAGGGTAGTTCTCTAAATCTAACTTATTATCAAATTGAAGTGGATTAACAAAAATACTTACTAGATTAATATTAGAGTTGTCATTTTTTGCGGTTGATATTAGTTTTATATGTCCATTATGAAGATTACCCATCGTTGGAATAAAGTTAATTTCACGATTAATATTTCTTCTCCAATTTTCAATTTCTTCAGTTTTCCTTATGATTACTTTTTTCACTTTGTTTTTAAAAAATAAATCTATTTGATAAATAATTACTGGACAAAAGCAATCTTCGGAGGAATATCTATATAGGGAAAGTCTATCATTTTTATTTCATGGATTACAAAACATCAGGTGTTGATATAAAAGCTGGCCGAGAATTTGTTTCAGAAATTAAACAGGCAGTTGAAGGTACTCATACATCTAATGTGATTGAGGGTATTGGCGGGTTCGGAGGCTTGTTTAGAATTCCTACTCATAGTTTTAAAAAACCTGTTCTTGTTTCAGGTACTGATGGAGTTGGAACAAAATTAGAATTAGCCCAAAGTAAAAACTTTCACTTTGAGGTTGGTATTGATTTAGTTGCAATGTGCATGAATGATATTATTACTTGCGGCGCAAAACCTTTATTTTTTCTTGATTATATTGCTACTGGTAAGCTTGATAAGAAACAATTATTGAAGGTTGTTCAGGGCATTTCATATGGCTGTGGAGAAAATAACTGTTCATTACTCGGTGGAGAAACTGCTGAAATGCCAGGATTTTATTCAAAAAATAAGTATGATCTTGCAGGATTTTGTGTAGGAATAGTTGATGAGGATAACCTTATTAATGGTAAAAAAATATCTGAAAATGACTTAATAATTGCTTTAAAAAGTAATGGCGTTCATAGTAATGGCTTTAGTTTAGTAAGAAAAATAATTCAAAATAATAATCAAATAGATAAAGAATTTCAAAAAGTTTATAACTTAAATTTTTATGATGAGTTATTGAAACCTACAAAAATTTATAATAATGTGATTAACCAAATGTTATCTGAAAATATTGGGATTAAAGCAATGTCCCATATTACTGGTGGAGGAATTCCAGAGAATCTACCAAGATGTATTCCTTCTGATTTTATTCCTTACATAGATACCAATTCTTGGGAAATACCGATTCTATTTAAATTTCTAAAAGAGAAAGGAATGATTCCTGAAAAAGATTTTTGGAATACTTTCAATCTTGGAGTGGGATTTTGTTTAATTGTTGATAAACAGTTTAAGGAAGCAATATTAAATGTCTGTAAAGATCATGATTTAGATAGCTGGGAGATTGGAAAAATAGTTCGAAAAAATAATTCAACAATTGGTAAATTTTTGCCTGAAATTTTAACTTAAATTTTTTTGTATTTTTTAAAAATGAGTTTTAAAAAATTATTTTTTATACACAAATGAAAAAGTTAAGTGTAATATAATAAAATTACCGCCGAGTTATATCGGAAGTTTAAGTATTAAGAATTAACAGTTTATTCAATGCCTTTTGCAAATAATCAAAGAATTACACGTAGACGTAGTTCAGCTGGACCTACACCTCCAAAAAGACCAATGGCTAATAATTCCGAATTTAGCGGTAGACAGTCTCAAGGTCCAAGACCTACTTTTTTGACACTAAGGGATCATGGGAAAGTGTTTGTCGCTGATTTACCTAATTTATCTGATGGTCAATTGTCGCATATTAGTAAAGAAGCTAATGAAGTTTTAAATAGTTTGGAAAAAAGGCTTAGTGATCTTGAAAATGAACCGAATTTAAGTAATCCTGAAAATGATACGCTGATAAAAGCCTCTACCAAAAGAGATGTCACACTGAGGTTTATTAAATCCATAGAAGAAGAACAAGAACATAGAAAGAACAATCCTGCTTTAAGAGATGCTGCATCTGAATCTTTACCCAGAACTTTTCTTGAGGTTGCTAGACATAGATTGCCTGGAGCAACTTTTGATTCACTACTTCGTGAGGCTCTTGAAGCCTGCTCAGTCGATGAGAGTACTAAAAAAAATCAAATTATTGATGAACCCAAAGAAACTGTAAAAATCATGGATATACCCTCTTCCAACACAAATGCTTCACTTGTTGTTAGTATCGACTCAAGTGAGGATTCCGAGAATGGCTCGATTTGATTCGATACAAGAGTTAATAAGTTTAAAGGACCATAATAATTCAAAAATTAATCTTACTTCAAAGAAAGATAAAATTTTATGTGATCATTGCAAAAGGACTGCATCAAATGGTGTTAGATGTTTAGGAATGTGTGTAGCAGATAATGATTATTAAATTAGTTCAAATGTATATATAAATAATCTGATGAAAATAATTAAAAAATCCATTGAATTTTATTTCTAAGAATCTTATAAATCATTTAAGAAACTACAAATTTTCATATTTAATCAAAGATAGATTTTTCTCTGTAGTCAGGAAATGAGATAATAAAATTACTACAAATATTTTGTAATGAAAATGTGGTCAACTTGCTGACCTATTGCCGACCAAGAATTTGACTAAATTTCCCCCAAGAAATGTATAACAAGTATACAAAACTCAAGTGTTTGGAAGGGTTTATAGGGGATTTAGTATCAAAATTAAAGAAGGCGGCACCCAGATTCGAACTGGGGATAAAGGATTTGCAATCCTCTGCCTTACCACTTGGCCATGCCGCCGGAAAAGATTCAATTAAGTCTTTTTATGATATTAACAGTAAGGGGACTCATTCCCTATTGTTTATATGCAATGGTCATGGAGAAGATGTAATCGCATCAGAAATAATAAAAAGATTACTAAAAAAAATAAAAAATAAAAATATTGAAGTTTTGCCTTTAGTAGGTAATGGAGATGTATTTGATTCAATAAAATCAAAGAAAGTTAGTAAAATAGGATATTTAAAAGAGCTGCCTAGTGGTGGATTTAGTAATCAAAGTCTAAAGGGATTTTTACTTGATTTATTTGCAGGCTTTTTAATTGATATTTTAAAAAATTTTTTAATTGTAAAACAAAAGGCAAAACAAAATTGCAAAATTATTGCTGTAGGTGATTTTTTACCATTACTTTACGCATGGAGTTCAGGATGCGAATTTAGTTTTATTGGAACTCCTAAAAGTGACCATACTTGGAGTAGTAAGCCCGGTTGGGCTTTAAGCGATTTTTATCATAAGTGGAAATGTTCTGAATGGGACCCATGGGAAATGTTTTTAATGACATCTCCAAGATGTAAAAATTTAATTATGAGAGATAAAATTACAGCTAATAATTTAAATAGAAAAAATATTAATGCAAAATACTTGGGTAATCCAATGATGGATTTTGTTAATGCAAAAAATGAGAAGATATCAAATATTATTTCTTTTACAAGGATTATTCTATTAGTTGGAAGTAGATACCCAGAAGCATTAAAAAATCTTGATAATTTTCTTGACTGCTTGCAAGATTTCCATTTTTCTAAGAATTTGGTAGTACTTTTGCCACTGAGCATTAATGCGAATATGGTTAAAGTTGAGAGTTATTTAATTAAATACGGTTTTTTAAAACAGAGTAAAGTTCAATTTTCGATTGATGAAGATTCAGTATGGAGAAAGAAAGATCAATATGTAGTAATTGGAAAAGGTAAATTCAATTTATGGGCAAGTATGGCTGAAGTTGGGTTGTCTAATGCAGGAACTGCTACAGAGCAAATTGCTGGCCTTGGAATCCCATCTCTTTCTTTCCCAGGATCAGGACCTCAATTTACACAATCATTTGCAAAGAGGCAATCAAGATTATTAGGAGGTAGTGTTTTTGTCTGCAACAGTAAAAAAATTCTTTTAGAACGTTTAAGTTTGCTTTTGAAAGAAAAAATTCTTAGATTTGAGCAAGCGAAAATTGGAAAAAAAAGAATGGGGAAATCCGGAGCAAGTAAGAAAATCGTAGATTCTATAAACCTTCATTTGTTATCTTAGTAAATGACACTAGCGTCTTAATTATTAATTCTTTTATGTATCCAATAAATGATCGGCAATATCTAAAAATTTGTGCAGAGATTGCAAAACTTATGAGCATAAGTTTATCTTCTGCTAAGAAGAAAGTAGAAATTCAAATTGCAAAAGAAGGCTCCAAAACTATTCAAGAAAAAATACAAGTTGCCCAAAATGTCTTAGATATTTGTGAAAAAAATGATGAAGATAAATTAAGTTCTTCAAGAATACTTGATAAGCTTATGGAAACTCTTGATGGTGAAGATAATTTTTTAACTGAAGATTGATTCTTAATGTTCAAATACATTTGAAAATTTTAGTATGTCTAAATCAGCATGTACAGAAACTGTTTCGAAACATTTTTGAGCTAATTCATATCTACTCTCTCTTTCTAAGATGACTTTTAGTTTATGCATAGCTTCAATTAAATATCTAACATCATTTGCGGCATAATCTAATTGATCTTTTGTTAAATCTTCATTGCTACCCCAATCACTGCTTTGTGAGCTTTTGTCTAACTCTACACCTAACAATTCATTAATTAGATCTTTTAAACCATGTTTATTTGTATAAGTTCTAGCCAACTTACTAGCAATTTTTGTACAAAAAATATTTTTTGTATTAATTTCAAGATTACATTTGAGAGCTGCTACATCAAATCTCGCATAGTGAAAGATTTTAGTAATTTTGTCATCTTCAAGAAGTGCTTTTAAATGAGGTGCAGAAGATTTATTAAGTTCGATTTTTATGCAGGATGTCCTTTGAAGTTCATTGCATATTTGTACTAAACAGAGTCTATCTCTTCCATGAATCAACCCCATCGCTTCAGTATCAATAGCTAGGTAGGATGATTTTTTATAAAGATTATATAAATCTGCTGATAAATCGCTATAAAGAAGATCAATATTATTATTTTCAATAGTCATTTTTAATAAGTAGTTAGAGTAATTTAAGATTTATAATATTACTGAAGGTTTTATTTAATTAAGAATTTTTATTTAATAAAAATATTTTACAGAATAAATCTAAAAAATTATAATGAGATGTAACTTAAATTTTTATTTTCGAGTTACTAAGAAAAATTTATTTAATGTCCTATTCCTTAAATTCAACATTATTGCTGACAATTCTTTTGTCCATAGGATTATTTTTTTTTCTTAGGGCTTCTAGTAAAGATAGAACAACCATCGTTGAGATTTCATCTTCTCTACAGCCAATTAAGGTTTTAAATGGTTTATGTGAGTGGCTTGATTTGAGGGGATGGAAGCAAACGGGAGGAGATTTTGAACAAAGAATTTTAATATTTAAGGGACAAGTTGTTTCTAGTAAATATTTAGCAATTTTTTTAGGTTTTCTTGGAGGTTTTGGTTCTTGTGCTTTGGGATTAGTAATTATTCAAATATATCCTGAATTAGGTTGGTGGCCTATTCTTTTAGGATTAATTGGCGGCCCTTTGTCTGGCATTGTTTATTTTAAAAAATCGGCAAGAGAGGAGAAATTTGAATTAAGGTTGATCAAAGAAAATGAAAATGATTCAACTTTAATGAGATTAAGAGCGCATAGGGATGAATTAATTTCTTTAGAAAATGAACTTGGAGAAAAACTTCAATTGAAAAGCGACGGTTCTTTATTTAAAACTCCTATTTAATATAATTTACAAAAGTAAATCGATAATTTTTAATCAAAGATATCATTCTCTTTACAGAAATTTTCTAAATCTTTATCATTTAACCAATCTTGAGGTTTTGTAAAAATTGATGTAAGAAATTCTTCTCTAGAATCCTTTTTAGCTTTATATCCATACTCCCATCTAGCTAAAGGCGGCAACGACATTAATATTGATTCAGTTCTCCCGTTTGTTTGTAATCCAAAAATTGTCCCTCTATCCCAAACTAAATTGAATTCGACATATCTACCTCTTCGATATAGCTGGAATTCTCTTTCCTTCGATGAATATGTTTGACTAGCCCTGTTTTCAATAATGGGCAAATATGAGGGGAGGAATGCCTCCCCACAGTGCTCTGCTAAAGAAAATAAATTATCCCAATTTAAATTAGATTTGCCAAGATTTTGCGAAGCTTTTGATGCCTCTCCATTTTTGTTATTTCCTTTATAAATATTGCCTGAACCATCTTGATAATCATAAAAAATACCTCCTATGCCTCTAGATTCATTTCTATGCTTCAGGAAGAAATATTCATCACACCATGGTTTGAAAACTTTATGCAAGTCTTTATCAACTACCTCACAAGCTTTTTTATGCTCGTTATGAAAATTTCTCACATCACAAAGATAAGGATAAAAAGGGGTTAAGTCTGCACCTCCTCCAAACCACCAAACAGGACCAGCCTCGAAATATCGATAATTCAAATGAACTGTAGGAATATAAGGATTCTTTGGATGCAATACCATAGAAGTTCCTGTGGCAAACCATTCATGACCTTTTGCTTCGGGCCTCTGAGAGATTATTGATTGAGGTAATTCTTTCCCATGTACTTCAGAAAAATTTACTCCTGCCTGCTCAAAAATAGAACCGTTTTTCAATACTCTTGATCTTCCCCCACCACCTTCGTCTCTTACCCAGGACTCTTCGATGAATTTCCCTTTGCCATCAACATTTTCAAGGCCTAAACAAATTTTGTCTTGTAGAGTTAATAAGAGATTTTTAGTTTTTTCTCTCGAGTTTTTAGGAGGTTCTTTGAACATGTATTTAGTAAATCTTGAAGAAAAAAATTTTCTGGTTAATTATAAGTTTCCCTTTATAATTTCTCTTAGGGGGACCTTATTTCCTATTATTTGATAGTTCGACATAGTTCTTAATCTTTTAAACTGTCGACTAACTTGTCAAAATATAAAAAAATTTAATGACCACAATAGAAGATGCGAATTTTGCTTTACAAAAGGTTCTAGACACTGGATCAAAGAAAAATGTAATTGAATTAGCTTGGATTAAAAACGTAAGGGTAACTATACCAAGAGTAATCGTAACACTATCATTACCATCATTCGCAAATTCTCAGAGAGATAGAATTGTACAAGAGGTTCGAAAAGTACTTCTGGATTTTGAAGATATTGATGATGTTCAAATAGAGATAGATAATAATCTTTCTCAAACAGAATCTAAAACTCAAAGTAATGCTCCTGAGTTGCAGAAGATTGATGGAATTCGCCATATTATAGCTGTTAGCAGTGGTAAAGGGGGAGTTGGGAAAAGTACCATTGCAGTTAATCTCGCTTGTTCTCTAGCTAAATTAGGTTTAAAAACTGGTTTGCTTGATGCGGATATATATGGACCTAATACTCCTTCAATGATGGGAGTTGCCGAACAGAATCCAAAGGTTACAGAAGGTAGTGGCAGTGATCAAAGGTTAATACCAATAAATAAATATGGAATTTCATTGGTATCAATGGGTTTCCTCATAGAAGAAGGTCAGCCAGTTATATGGAGAGGACCAATGCTTAATAGTATTATCCGACAATTTTTATACCAAGTTGAATGGGATAATCTTGATTTTTTGGTTATTGACTTGCCTCCAGGAACAGGAGATGCTCAAATATCCCTTTCTCAATCTGTTCCTATTTCTGGAGCTATTGTTGTCACTACTCCTCAACAAGTATCTTTGCAAGATGCAAGGAGAGGATTAGCAATGTTTAAACAACTCGCAGTACCTTTGCTGGGAATTGTAGAAAATATGTCAGTATTTATTCCGCCGGATATGCCAAATAAAAAATATGAAATTTTTGGTAAAGGTGGTGGACAAACATTAGCTAAAGAAAATAATTTACCATTATTAGCCCAAATTCCTATTGAAATCCCTCTCGTTGATGAAAGCAATAAAGGTGTACCAATCTCAATCAGTCAGCCTGATAAAGAAAGTTCTATTGCATTTGGTAATTTAGCTCAATTAATTAAGAATCAATTTGTTACTAGATAATTGATGTTTAGGAGAATTTCTTTATTAAATAAGAGAGAATTTTTATCAAAAAAAGACAACTTAAGGAGAGGTTTTTTATTTTCTCCACTACTTTTAATTCCCCTGTTTTTAGTTATCATTTCGGGCTTATTAATAAAAAGTATTCAGGGAGATTTAGTTACATCTAATTATTTAAGTCATATTTTAACAGGTTTTTTAGGTTATTTCTTAGCATTTTTTATTTCTTATATTCCGTTAGGGATACTTAGAAAGTATTTGGTTCCATTTTATTTGTTTACTTTAATATCCTTATTATTAGTTTATTTTTTTGGGATCTCAGTTTCTGGAGCTCAAAGATGGCTAAACTTGGGCATCTTTTCTTTTCAGCCTTCAGAAGTAGCTAAACTAAGTACTGTATTAACACTTGCTTTAGTACTGGACAAAAAAATAATTTTAACAATAAGAGATTTAGTATTGCCCTTATTATTAGTAGTCATTCCTTGGTTATTGATTTTTTTTCAACCAGACTTAGGTACATCTTTAGTTTTATTGGTTTTGACAGGTGTTATGCTCTATTGGTCGCATATGCCGATAGAGTGGATTTTGTTATTGGTGTTTTGTATTGTCTCTTCTATATTATATTTAACCTTACCAACTCTTCTTATTTTTTGGATTCCAGTTATAGGATATCTTGCTTATAGATCTTCGAAAAAGAAAATTATTTTTCCTGCTCTAGCTATTTCGTTTCATTTATTAGTGGCAAAATTGACACCAATTTTGTGGCAATATGGCTTAAAAGAATATCAAAAAGATAGATTAGTTTTATTTTTAGATCCAAATAGAGATCCATTAGGTGGTGGATATCATTTGATACAGAGTCAAATTGCAATTGGTTCTGGAGGATTATTTGGGACTGGGCTGCTACGAGGAAAGCTGACTAATTTGCAATTTATTCCAGAACAACATACTGATTTTATATTCAGTGCATTAGGCGAAGAATTGGGTTTTGTGGGGTGCATAATAGTTTTATTTTTGTTCTTTTTTTTGATTAAAAAAATTATTAATACTGCAACAATTGCTAGTACTAACTTTGAATCTCTAATTGTTATTGGAATAGCCTCAACTTTCTTATTCCAAATAATTATTAACTTATTTATGACTATTGGATTAGGACCAGTTACTGGAATTCCCCTTCCTTTTATGAGCTATGGTCGAACGTCGTTAGTGACTAATTTTATATCTATTGGATTTATTTTATCTATATTAAAACGTTCTAGATCACTAAGAAGTTGATGAAATCACAAATAACTATAAAAAAAATTCAAGACCTTTTGATTAAAAGAGTTCAAACTATATATGTAGATGATGATACATCCAGAAGAATGTGGTGGGCTTCTTTAGAAGTTATTCAAAAAGATTTCCTATCTAAAAATTATAAAAATGGGGGGATTTGGGTTGCATCGCCTTTGCCAACTTTTAATGATAAAAAATTTTTAAATCAACTTCACGGATGGCTTTGGTCTCCTGAGGGATTTCCATACTTTAAAAATGAGAATGCAGGTTTTTTACCAGTCAATAATTCAGAAAAGATAAAAAAAAATTTCGATTTAGTTAGTAATTATAAAGTCTTAAATCTGACTCAAGAAGATGGTTATGAACCGTTTTTAATGTTAATCACCCCAAATTTTCAATGTATATTATCAATTGTTGGAGAAAAAGATAAGAAAAGTCTATTAATGAAGTGTGATGAAGAAAGCCTAAAACTTTCAATTGAATTAATCCATGAAAAATTAAATCAAGAAAATTATGAGGAAGGAATAAAATTTCGTAATGCAATCAATAATTTAGGTAACCTTAGTATTAATAATCAATTTGAAAAATTATTTTGGCCAATATTATCGGCAAAATTAGCAAATTTTGCCCCAAATCATAACATACAAAATTCTGTAAAAAATGATGAAAAAAATGTGCAAATAACTGAAGCAAAATTATTACGTGCAATATCTCATGAAGTAAGAACGCCTTTGGCAACAATAAGAACCCTCATAAGTTCTACTTTAAAAAAATATAAGATGGACGAATCTATGAAAAATCGTTTAATTCAAATAGATAATGAATGTAATGAACAAATTGATAGGTTTGGTTTAATCTTTAATGCAGCAGAATTAGTAAGTAATGAAGTTCCTTCACTAAATAACTTGGCAAAAATTAATTTAGCCGAAATTTTTAAAAAGCTTTCTCCTTTATGGAAGAAACAACTAAATCGACGTGGGATTTCTTTAAAGATTGATATACCCAATCAACTTCCGCAAATTTTGAGTGATTCTGAAAAATTGGAATTAATGTTAAGTGGATTAATTGATAAAAATACTAGAGGATTAAAAGAAGGTAGTACATTAATTTTAGAATTAAGACCAGCTGGTCAAAAACTTAGACTTCAATTAAAAGTAAAAAAATTAGAAAGTAATCAAAAAGAAATTCTTTCAAAAGATAACGGTTCTGATATTGGTCCTGTTTTAAATTGGAACCCTCAAACAGGTAGTTTACAACTTAGTCAAAATGCTACTCATAAGTTGTTAGCTAGTTTAGGAGGGCATGTCACACAAAGGCGTGATACAGGTTTAACAGTATTTTTTCCGATTTCAGATGCAAAATAGAATGAGAAACAAATTTTTCCATATATTAAATAATGTAGAAAATTTCCTGTAAATGTCGAATTTTGCAAAATATGAATGCTAATTTCTTATTATAAATAACTCAAAATCAAGGATGACTGAAACTTTAGTTGGTCAATTTCCAAAGCATATAGGAAGTACTGGGGGTTTATTAAACTCAGCAGAAACCGAAGAAAAATATGCAATTGTATGGAAAAGTTCAAAGGAACAAGCATTTGAATTGCCCACAGGTGGAGCAGCTATTATGCATGAAGGTGATAATTTAATGTACTTTGCAAGAAAAGAACAATGCCTTGCATTAGGGACACAATTAAGAGCCTTCAAACCAAGAATTGAAGATTTTAAAATCTACCGAATTTTTCCAGGTGGCGATATTGAATTTTTACACCCAAAAGATGGTGTTTTCCCTGAAAAAGTAAATGAAGGCAGAGAGAAAGTAGGACATAATCCTAGAAGAATAGGTGAGAACCCTAATCCAGCTGGTTTGAAATTTACAACGAAGAATACTTTTGATTAACTTCCTCAAAGTTGATATAAAAGAAGAAAATAATTATAATTTGGGTTGACATTATTAATATGATCAGCTCACAGAAAGATAATTTTTTAAAGGCTTACGAAGAAGGTAAAAATTTTATACCTATCATTCAAACTTGGCCAGCAGATTTGGAGACCCCATTAACGACTTGGCTAAAATTATCCTCAAAAGATTCCCATGGTGTTTTTCTTGAATCTGTTGAAGGTGGGGAAAGTTTGGGTAGGTGGAGTATTGTCGCTACTAAACCTCTTTGGGAAGCCGTTTGTTATGGAGAAGAAATAATTAAAACTTGGAATAATGGCAAAACTGAAATACATAAAGGTGATCCTTTTGATATTTTAAGAAGTTGGACAAAGGAATATAAGTCAACCATGCTTGATGATTTACCATCAATTGGACAGTTATATGGCTCTTGGGGTTATGAATTAATAAATCAGATAGAACAAAGCGTTCCAATAAATAAAATGCCAGAAAACGATATACCTTATGGTTCTTGGATGTTTTTTGATCAGTTAGTTGTTTTTGATCAAATAAAAAGATGTATTACTGCAGTGGTTTATGTAGATATAACTTCTTCAAAAGAGTGCTCGATTGAAGAGTTATATGAAAATTCAATTTCTAAAATTCAGAAAACTAGAGATTTGATGAGAGTTCCTCTAAAAGAAAATGAGTTTTTAGATTGGAATGAAAATGAAAATTTGAATTTAGATCTAGAAAGTAATTGGAAGAAAAAAGATTTTGAGGATGCAGTTCTCTCTGCAAAAGAATACATAAGAAAGGGAGATATCTTCCAAATAGTTATAAGTCAGAGATTCCAAACTCAAGTCAATAATGAGCCCTTTAATTTATATAGAAGTTTGAGGATGGTTAATCCATCTCCATACATGTCATTTTTTGATTTCGGCTCATGGTATTTGATAGGTTCAAGTCCTGAAGTAATGGTTAAAGCTGAAAAAAATAAAAATAGTAAAATTGTTGCAAGCTTAAGACCAATAGCTGGCACAAGACCTAGAGGTATCGATAATAAACAAGACTTGGAATTAGAAAAGGATTTATTAAATGATCCAAAAGAGATAGCTGAGCATGTAATGCTAATTGATCTTGGGAGAAATGATCTTGGAAGAGTTTGTGAAATTGGTACTGTGAAGGTCAAGGATTTAATGGTTATTGAGAAATATTCACATGTTATGCATATAGTTAGTGAAGTTGAGGGAATCTTAAAAAACAATGCTGATGTATGGGATTTACTAAAAGCATCTTTTCCTGCTGGGACAGTAACTGGTGCTCCAAAAATAAGAGCTATGCAATTGATTAAGCACTTTGAAAAAGATGCTAGAGGACCTTATGCTGGTGTTTACGGATCTATTGATATTAATGGTGCATTAAATACGGCAATTACAATAAGAACTATGATAGTTAAACCCTCAAGAGATGGGAAATATGATGTTTCAGTGCAAGCAGGAGCTGGAATAGTTGCTGATTCTTTTCCTGAAAATGAATATCAAGAGACGATAAATAAAGCAAAGGGGATACTAAAAGCATTAGCCTGTTTGGATAAATAAATGAGTCAAAATAATCTTTATAAGGGTTTTGAGGTGGAACTTTTTACAGGTTCTTTAAATTCTCATATTGGTGTTTCGGCTGAAATTGAGAAAGAATTTCCTGATTTTGTCAAAGAGCCAGATATCAGAAACGTTGAATACATAACAACACCTGAAAAAGACTACAATTTTTTATATGAGAAATTAATAACTCCAAGAAAAAAGTTAAGACGATGGCTAAACAAAAAAGATTTAACAATTATTCCTTCATCCACTCTTTGTTTTAAACACGATATTCAATTACAAAGATCTGATATTGAAAATGTTTATCATCAATTTATACAAGATAATTATGGAACCACTATTGCTACTTCAAGTGTACATATAAACGTTGGAATAGATGATTTAGATAAGCTTTTTGCAGCTATTAGACTAATAAGATCTGAGGCTGCTTTATATCTATCCCTAAGTGCTAGTTCACCTTTTTTAAATAATAAAATTACGGAGAATCACTCTCAGAGATGGATGCAGTTCCCTAAAACACCAAGTAAGGTACCTTTTTTTATAAATCATAATTCTTATATAGATTGGATCGAGGAAAATATAGCTAATAAAAATATGCAGAATATTAGGCATTTTTGGTCTTCAATCCGACCAAATGGTCCACAAAGACCTTTGATTCTTGATCGTTTAGAATTAAGAATTTGTGATTTTGTTTATGATTTAAACTTGCTTTTAGGGATAACAGCCATGATAGAACTAAGGATTTTAAATCTTTTTGAAAATATAAATACTTTAGATCCTTTGAATGCCAGTTTTTTCTCTATTGAAAAATTATCAGAAATATGTGATCAAAATGAAACTAATGCTGCTAAAGATAGTCTGAATTCAGAATTAATTCACTGGCAAGATGGCAAAAAAGTTGTTTGTAGAGAGTGGATTCAAAACTTATTATCAGATTTGTCATCCACAGCAGACAATTTTGGTATGAAACATCTTTTGCATCCTATCTATAAAGTCCTTGAAGAAGGTAATCAATCTATGAAATGGATAAATCAATATGAAAAAGGTCTTTCTATTGAGCAAATAATGAAAATTTCTATCGAAGATATGATTAGGAGCGAAGGCGAGAATGTTTGATTATTTAAATAAACATTTGATCTGAACATTTTCACTTGTGACATAATGATTATATGGAATCTTTTCGACAGATAAAAAATAATAACGTGGATCTGATAAGTAACATTGATCCGCTCGATAAAAATCGTCTTTTAATAGAAGATCTATGGGAATCTGTACTCAGAGAAGAATGCCCAGATGATCAAGCAGAGAGATTGATACAGCTTAAAGAATTAAGTTATTCAAAACAAATTGATGGTAATAGTTCAAAAACTTTTAAACATGAAATAGTTGATATTGTGAATTCTATGGATTTAGCAGAATCCATTGCAGCAGCAAGGGCGTTTTCATTGTATTTTCAACTCGTGAATATTTTGGAACAAAGAGTTGAGGAAGATAGATATATTCAAAGCTTTACTAATAAGAATGTTCAAAAATCTCCAGACAATCTTGATCCTTTTGCTCCAGCATTGGCAAGGCAAAATGCTCCAGTAACTTTTAGAGAATTATTTTACAGGCTGAGGAAATTAAATGTACCCCCAGGTAAATTAGAAGAGTTATTGCAAGAAATGGATATCCGTTTAGTTTTTACTGCACATCCGACTGAGATAGTAAGACATACGATTAGACATAAGCAAACAAGAGTAGCAAATTTGTTAAAAAAAATACAAATTGAGCAATTTCTAACAAAAGAAGAAAAAAATTCTTTAAAAACCCAATTAAAAGAGGAAGTAAGACTTTGGTGGAGAACAGATGAATTGCATCAATTTAAACCATCAGTTTTAGACGAAGTAGATTATGCCTTGCATTATTTTCAGCAAGTTTTATTTAATGCGATGCCTCAATTGAGGTGCAGGATCACTGAAGCACTCACTGAAAATTATCCAGATGTTCAGTTACCCTCCGAATCTTTTTGTAATTTCGGTTCTTGGGTAGGCTCCGATAGGGACGGCAACCCATCGGTCACTCCTGAGATAACATGGAGAACTGCTTGCTACCAAAGGCAGTTGATGTTGGAAAGATATATTGTTGCGATATCTAATCTTAAAGATCAATTAAGTGTCTCGATGCAATGGAGTCAAGTCAGTTCTTCTCTATTAGAGTCACTTGAAACGGACAGGGTTAAGTTCCCAGAAATCTATGAAGCTAGGGCTACAAGATATAGATCAGAACCTTACAGATTGAAATTAAGTTATATTTTAGAAAAATTAAGGTTAACACAAGAAAGAAATAATTTATTAGCTGATAATGGGTGGAAATTTGACTTAGAGGGTGAAATTGATAACAAAGATCTAGATAAAGTTGAAAACTTATATTACAAGTCAGTTTACGAATTTACTTATGACCTCGAATTAATTAAAAATAGCCTGATTAGTACAGATTTAACTTGCGAGTCTGTAAACACTTTACTTACTCAGGTTCATATTTTTGGATTTTCTTTAGCAAGTTTGGATATTCGTCAAGAGAGTACAAGACATAGTGATGCTATAAACGAGCTTACAAATTATCTTGATTTATCTGTGCAATATGACCAAATGTCTGAAGAAGAGAAAATTAAATGGCTTATAGATGAATTAAATACAAAAAGGCCTCTAATACCATCTGACGTTCAATGGACAAAAAATACAGAAGAAACCTTTTCAGTTTTTAAAATGGTTAGGAGACTACAGCAAGAATTTGGAAGTCGTATTTGTCATTCTTATGTAATTTCAATGAGTCATAGTGCATCTGATTTGCTTGAAGTTCTCTTACTAGCCAAAGAAATGGGACTTCTTGATCAAAATTCACAAAAGTCAAAATTATTAGTTGTTCCTCTTTTTGAAACTGTAGAAGACCTTAAAAGAGCACCAGAGGTAATGGAAAAGTTGTTTAAATTAGATTTCTATAGATCATTATTGCCAAAAGTGGGAGAATCTTTTAAACCTCTGCAAGAATTAATGCTTGGATACTCAGATAGCAATAAAGATTCGGGATTTGTTTCTAGTAATTGGGAAATTCATAGAGCTCAAATAGCTCTTCAAAATCTTTCAAGTAGAAACAACATATTGCTAAGACTGTTTCATGGAAGAGGTGGTTCTGTAGGTAGAGGAGGAGGTCCAGCCTATCAGGCAATATTGGCCCAACCAAGCGGCACTTTAAATGGACGAATAAAAATAACAGAACAAGGTGAAGTTTTAGCGTCTAAATATAGTCTTCCTGAACTGGCTTTGTACAATCTTGAGACTGTTACGACAGCGGTAATTCAAAATAGTTTGGTAAATAATAGACTTGACGATACTCCAGAATGGAATCAATTAATGTCTAGGTTGGCAGAAACATCAAGGTCTCACTATAGAAAATTAGTGCATGAGAATCCTGATTTGTTAAATTTTTTTCAAGAGGTCACTCCAATAGAAGAAATAAGTAAATTACAGATATCTAGTAGACCTGCTAGAAGAAAAAAAGGTGCGAAAGATTTGTCAAGTTTAAGAGCTATTCCATGGGTATTTGGTTGGACACAAAGTAGATTTCTTTTGCCAAGTTGGTTTGGAGTAGGGACTGCATTGTCTTCTGAATTAAATTCAGATCCAGAACAAATTGAATTATTAAGAGTTTTACATCAAAGATGGCCATTTTTCAGGATGCTTATATCTAAGGTAGAAATGACATTATCTAAGGTGGATTTGGAAGTTGCTAGATATTACGTTGATACTCTTGGCAGTAAGGAAAATAAAGATTCTTTTGATGATATTTTTGAAGTAATTTCTAAAGAATATAATCTTACAAAATCTTTAATACTTGAGATTACTGGTAAAAATAAGCTCCTCGAATCTGATAGGGACTTGAAATCATCAGTAAGCTTGAGAAATAAGACAATCATCCCATTGGGATTTTTGCAGGTTTCACTTTTAAGAAGACTAAGAGACCAGACAAGACAACCCCCAATAAGCGAATTTCTTCTTGATAAAGATGAATCTAGGAGAGCTTACAGTAGGAGTGAACTATTGAGGGGAGCACTTTTAACTATTAATGGGATAGCAGCTGGTATGAGAAATACAGGTTGATAATTGCAATATTTTTCTAAAAAAAAACTTATTCTTCCAGAAGGTTATTTTGTTAACTCTTCGCAAATCCCATTAGCTAAAGAAGTTAACAAACTTTTAGCAAATTGTGGTTGTGAGACATTTCCAATAAAACCTCTTTATGAGGCTATTCAGAAAAGTAATTTCTTTTTTACCATACAGAGTGAATTAAAAAATAATTTATATGGCTTTGTAAGGGTTACTTCCGACAGGGGATTGAATGCTAACTTGTGGAATTTAAGTGCATTGCCAGGTAATAATCAGCAACTATATTATTCAATATTGCTTCAAGTCACTCTTGAGAAAATAAATAGAGAAATGCCTGGATGCAGTATTTCCGTACAGGCCCCTATATCTTCGTTCCTAAGTTTGGAGGAAAATGGATTCATATTAGATCCAAATGGAATACGAGTAATGGGATATAAACTTTAAAATCATGTTACGAGCATGGAGGGATTCGAACCCCCGACTCTCAGAACCGGAATCTGATGCTCTATCCAACTGAGCTACATGCCCTCTAATTTTTCAATTTCTTTAAAGAAAATCTAAACATTTTAAACTTAGCTAATTTAATTAATGAATGCACAAAAAAAATTTTTTTAAATAAATTAAAAATTAAAAATTTTCGGAACCATAAAAGTTTTGAAATTGATTTAAAGGAGCAAAGAGCAATTGTTCTTGGTTGTAACGGTATTGGCAAGTCAAATTTACTTGAATCGGTTGAGTTTTTAAGTCAATTAAAATCAAACAGAGCATTAAGTGATAAAGATTTAATAGAGAATGACAGTGATATGGCTGTAGTCATAGGGCAGATAAATTTTAAAGACGATTTAAAGTTACATTTATTCCGAAAAGGCCCTAAAAGAATTTATGTCAATGAATCAATCTTGAAAAAACAGAGTGAAATAAAGAATTATATAAGGAGTGTATGTTTCTGTTCTAATGATATAGATATTGTTAGAAGTGAACCCAGTTATCGAAGAACATGGATTGATAAAGTCGTATCTCAGCTTGAACCAGTATATTTAGACCTGATAAGTAGATTTAATAGGCTTTTAAAACAAAGAAGTCATTTTTGGCGTTCGGAAAGTTTCTTAAAAACTCAATCCACAGATATTGTTGAAAGCTTTGATATTCAAATGTCAATAATAAGTACAAGAATTTTTAGGCGCAGAAGAAGAGCTTTATTAAAAATAAAACCATATGTTGAATATTGGCATAATCATTTAAGTAAATCTCAAGAGCAAATAGACATAAATTACCTTTCGGGGATACAAAATATAAGTCCAGAAGAAGAAGAAGAAGAAGTTATTAGTAAAAAAATAGAAGAACAACTCTTTAATCAGCGTTCAATAGAAGCATTGACTGGTAAATGTAATTTTGGCCCTCATCGTGATGATGTTGAGTTTCTAATCAATAATGTTTCAGTTAGAAAATATGGTTCTTCTGGACAGCAAAGGACTTTTATCTTGGCTTTAAAGATGGCTGAACTCGATTTATTAACTAAAACATTAAATGTTCCTCCAATACTTATATTAGATGATGTCTTGGCGGAATTAGATTTAACCAGGCAAAATTTGTTATTAAATTCTGTTGGTAAAGATAGTCAATGTTTTATAAGTGCGACACATTTAGATAAATTTAATCAGTCTTTCTTAGGCTCGTCACAAATGATTCACTTATAATTTAAAAAAGGCATGATTTTTAGCTAATTTTAATTTCATATAAATTTCTTAAATGGAAATCTACAAAAAAAATCAAATTTTAAGTTCGTTAAGTGATGAGCAAAAATTAAGTCATCAAAGTAAACACCTTTTGTTGGAACTTTATAGATGCGATCGCGAAAAATTAAATGACGAATCCTTTTTGCGTTGTATTTTAAATAGAGCTGCTAAATTGGCAAATGCAACAGTTTTGAATTTGATAAGTAATAAATTTGAGCCTCAGGGGGTTACGGCAATTGCATTACTGGCAGAATCTCATATTTCAATACATACTTGGCCTGAATCTAATTATTCGGCAGTCGATATTTTTACATGTGGTCAAAATATGATGCCTGCACTAGCTAGTCAATATTTAATTGAATCTTTGATGGCTAAAGAACATTCTTTGCGTGTCATTGAACGAAATCCACCTTCAACAGTCTCTAACCAGATCAGAACGGTTGTTTGAGAATATTTATCTATTTAATTTTCCGCTTACTAGTCCCTCAAGATCTAAACTTGTGCAATTAAATCCTAAATTAGAAAAATATTGAACTAACTCACTAAAATTATATTTGCTAAAAAAATAATTTAATTCATCTTGGGGAATTTCTATTCTTGCAGTTGAACCTTGGCATCTAACTCTAACCTCTGATAATCCATATTCTTTAAGATATTCTTCTGCTTTCTCAACCATTTTTAGCCTTTCACTAGTTATTTCATGGCCATAAGGAAATCTTGATGATAAGCAAGGTTGAGCAGGTTTATCCCACCAAGGAAACCCCAATGCTCTTGATATATCCCTAATGTCTTGTTTTGAGACTTTAAATTTTGCAAGGGGAGAGATAACTCCTGCTTGTTTTGAGGCTTGTATACCTGGTCTGTAATCTTTAAGATCATCTAGATTGACTCCATCTAAAACAATCTTGTAATTAAGTTTTTTTGAGAGGTAGGTTGTATGTTTGTGTAGCTCTTTTTTGCATGCAAAGCACCTATCCTTAGGATTTTTGGTGTAACTTGATTGCTCTAATTCTGATGTTTTAATTTCTAAATGCTTTACTCCAATCCATTTTGCTTGCCTTCTTGCTTCTTGGCGAAGAGTATTGGCTAATGCAGGAGAAATACCAGTTATAGCAATTGCTTTCCTACCTAATTGCTCGAATGCCAATGATGCTACTAGTGTACTGTCAACTCCTCCGGAGTAAGCAATACAAACACTATCAAGATTCTTAATGTATCTTCTAATTGTATAAAGCTTTTCATTTTGTTCATCAGAGAGAATTTCTAGTTGATTGAACATGCTAATTACTTTAAAATTCAAATTACCTATGAATAGGTTGAATTTATTATTAAATTTTTAATAATATTCTTATCTATATCTTAGATTAAATTTACTAATTTTGTTCAATTGACGAATACGAGTAGAAATAGAGGAATTGGAATTGTCACAGCAAGTGACAGTCAAGAGAGATCAAAAGGTCAATTACATATTTATGATGGAGAGGGTAAGGGAAAAAGCCAGGCTGCATTGGGAGTAGTTCTCAGGACAATAGGATTAGGAATATGCGAAAAAAGACAGTCAAGAGTTTTACTTCTAAGATTTTTAAAAGGCCCTGAGAGGTCATATGACGAGGATTCAGCTATAGAGGCTTTACAAAGAGGCTTTCCACATTTAATTGACCATGTAAGGACAGGAAGATCTGAATTCTTTACTGCTGACCAAGTGACAAAGTTTGATGTTGGTGAGGCAGAGAGAGGATGGAATATTGCTAAAGGCGCAATTGCTAGTTCTCTTTATTCTGTAGTTGTACTCGATGAGTTGAATCCAGTTCTTGATTTAGGAATGCTTGATATCAATGAAGTAGTTGATTCTCTTCAAAATCGTCCAGATGGATTAGAAATAATTATTACTGGAAGGGCAGCCCCGCCCTCTTTGGTAAGAATATCTCAACTCCATTCAGAAATGAGACCACGTTTAATAGGAGACTTATCAGAACCAACCAAAGAAAGTAGTTCTAATGGTGGAATTGAGATTTATACAGGTGAAGGAAAAGGTAAATCCACAAGTGCACTCGGTAAGGCTCTTCAAGCTATCGGTAAAGGAATATCTCAAGATAAAAGTCATAGAGTTTTAATATTACAGTGGTTAAAAGGTGGAAATGGATATACAGAAGATGCTGCCATAGAAGCTTTAAGAGAGAGTTACCCTCATTTAGTAGATCATTTGCGTTCAGGCAGAGATGCCATCGTATGGAGAGGTCAGCAACAACCAATTGATTATGTTGAGGCTGAAAGAGCATGGGAAATTGCTAAAGCTGCTATTTTGTCGGGCTTGTATAAAACAATCATTTTAGATGAATTGAATCCAACTGTTGATTTAGAGTTGTTGCCTGTGGAATCAATACATCAAACGCTCTTAAAAAAACCAGCAGATACAGAAGTTATAATTACTGGGAGGTGTAAAAATGAACCTTCCTATTTTGAACTAGCTGATGTTTACTCTGAAATGGTTTGTCATAAGCATTACGCAAATGTAGGAGTTGATTTGAAAAGAGGTGTAGATTACTAACTATTCTTAAAAAATTAATTGCACAATATTTTTTTTACCTTTTCAATGCCGCCTTCAATAGATCTTGACTGAATTTTGAATTTAGACAAGATTCTTGAAGCTTTTTCAGAGCGTTTCCCCGATTTACATATAGTGAAAACCTCTTTATCTAAACTTTCTTTTTGAATAAATTTTAAGTCAGATTCTTGGTTCAAATTACTTAAGGGAATTGAGATAGATCCCTCTATTGCAGATGTAGAAAATTCTTCATTTTCTCTAACATCAATTAAAAGAATTTTGTTGGGTTTTGCTTTGTATAAAATATTAAAGTCATTAGCATTAATACTGTTAATTGTATCGTTTTTCTCACAATATTCATCACTATAATAAAAGCTCTCAAACTGAGACAGATTTTTTATTCGTTTATTTAACTGATCACTTTTTAGATGTAATTTTTTCATATTCATATTCAATAGATCAAAAATTAACATCTTCCCATCTAAAATTTCACCTTTTTTCAAAATTATTTTGATAATTTCATTAACCTGAAGAATTCCTATTAAACCTGTTGAAACACCCACAACCCCGTATTCTGCACAACTAGGGGCAGCATTTTTTGAAGGAGACTCTGGAAGTAAGTCTCTTAAATTAGGACTATTTTTATATAAATTGAAAACACTCACTTGCCCTTCAAAGCCTTGTACACTTCCAAAGACTAAGGGTTTATTTAATATCAGGCATGAATCATTTATTAAATATCTTGTGCCAAAGTTATCCGAGCAATCACAAATAACATCAAACTCCTTTATTAATTCAAGAGCATTTTTAGGATTAATTCTCTTTGAAAAGGTTAATATTTCACAATTAGGATTGAATTTTTTAATTCTTTCCCTGGCAGAATCAATTTTAAGATTACCAATAGTATTTGTTTCATGAATTATCTGTCGCTGGAGATTAGACTTTTCAACTTGATCGTTATCAACTATTCCAATTCTCCCAATTCCTGCTGCAGCTAAATAAAGCAAAACGGAAGACCCAAGCCCACCTGCACCAATGCATAATACTGAGCTGTTTTTAAGATATAGTTGACCCTCATAACCTATCTCTTTGAGAGTGAAATGTTTTTGATATCTTTCTTCTTCATCAGAGTTTAAGAAATTAAATTTGATATCTTTGGACATTTCGATCCCTTAATTTTTGCGAGCTAAACTATGAAAACATAATAATTAAAATAAAAATTTTAGCCTTTTAAATTTTTCTTATTACAGTTATTTATTAATGTTTTTGTTAGAACTAGACGATAATGTGAAGTTTTTATAAATCAATTTTAAGCTTAAATATCTTCAGAAACCCTATATACCAAGGCTTCTAAAAAAATACAAATTGTTTCGGTTCGGAATTTTGCACAACAAAAAGGTAGTCAACAGACGTTTTTTCCGATACTGTCTGGTTCATATATTAAGTTTACTGAATTCATGAGTGATAACACTCCAGAGTCAAACCAAGACTCCGGCTCCGATACAAGCTCAGAAACCAAAAGTTTTTCAGAGAAGTACTCTGATGTTATGGGAAAAGTCAACGAAACCCTTGGTAATGTTGATTGGACTCAAATGGGTAAGTACGGCAAGGCGGCAGGCATTATTGCTGTTGTCGTAATAGCACAGATAATAATTAAAGTTGTCATTGACACGATAAACTTTTTCCCAATTCTCCCTGGTTTACTAGAACTACTAGGCGTAATTGTGGTCGGTCAATGGAGCTGGCAAAATCTTCGTACCAGCGAAAACCGTGAAGCTGTTTTAGATAAGGTACAAAATCTTAAGAAGACATATTTAGGTTAGTTAAAATTACATGTTGAGTATTGCTTTTATGTAATCTTCAACTTGTTTTAAGTACCCCCCCCCAAACATATTGGCATGGTTCAATATATGATAAAAATTATAAATAATAATTCTTTTTTCAAATCCGTTTTTTATAGGAAAAACTTTATGATATTCATCATAAAATTCTTTTCTAAAACCTCCAAATAGTTTTGTCATAGCTATATCTACTTCATTATCTGCCCACCAAGATGCTGGGTCAAAAATAACCCCCTTTCCACTTTTGTCCATTCCTGCATTACCTGACCACAAATCACCATGAACTAAAGCATTTATTGGATTGTGATTCAGCAATTCTGATTTAATTTTTTCTTTAACTTTATTTATAATTTCTTTATCTAAAGTCGTTGATTTAAGAATTAATAGTTGAGGTATTATCCTTAAGTTTAAAAAACAATCTATCCAATTATCTTCCAACCCTTTCTTCTGATCTGTTGTTCCGATAAAACCCTCAACTGGAAAACCAAACATTTTGGGATTAGATTCAGCTGATTTTAAATGTAATTCACCTAAACCTTTTCCAAGCTTTTTTTGGTCAAAGTTATGCATATCTATCCATTCAATTAAAAGAATTTCTATATTGTTTATATTTTTATATGCAATAACTTCTGGAATAACTAAGTTTTCTTGATTAATGTATTTTCTCAAATCTAGAAGACAATATTTTTCAAATTCGAGAAATTTTTTGTTTCTGATGTTTCTTTTAAGGAATAACTTTTTGTTTGAGAATTCTATTCGCCAGGCACTATGAATATCACCACCATGTACTTGTTCAATATTTTTTGGATAGGTTTCACCTAATTCTTCACAAATTTCGTTAATTTCAATAGAGGATAATTTTTGCATTTTTAATGAGAAAGTCTGAAGTTATTGTTGTAGGCGCCGGTATAGCAGGACTAACTTCTGCAGCGATTTTATCAAAACAAGGCTTATCAGTGACTTTAATCGAATCTCATACTCAAGCCGGAGGATGTGCCGGTACTTTTAAAAGAAAGAATTATACTTTCGATGTTGGCGCAACTCAGGTTGCTGGTTTAGAGAAGGGAGGAATACATTCTAGAATTTTTAATTTTTTAGATATTCCATCCCCAGAAGCCACAATTTTAGACCCTGCTTGCATTGTTGATTTAAATGATGGTGGTAATCCTATACCTATTTGGTATGAAAAAAGTAAATGGATTGCTGAACGAGAAATGCAGTTTCCTGGGAGTCAAAGATTTTGGAAGCTTTGTACCCTAATACATGAAAGTAATTGGATATTTGCTAATAATAATCCTGTATTACCAATAAGTAATTTTTGGGATTTTTCTCAACTTCTCAAAGCACTAGTACCTTCAAACCTTGTCACAGGTATCTTACTTAAATCTACTATTTTTGATCTATTGCGGATATGTGGATTATCCAAGAATGAGCGCTTGATTAAATTCTTAAATCTTCAATTAAAACTTTATTCTCAAGAGGACGTTTATAGTACTGCAGCATTATATGGATCTACTGTTCTTCAGATGTGTCAACAGCCACATGGTCTGTGGCATCTTAAAAAATCTATGCAGTCTTTAAGTGAATCATTAGAAAGTTCATTAATTAAAACTGGAGTTAATTTAATTTTTGGACAGGAAGTCAATTCTATAACTTTTGACGACGTAAATATGTGTTGGCAACTATCTGCTAATTCGAAAAAAAAATCATTTATTTATCATGCAAAAGATGTGATTTATACCGCACCTCCACAATCTTTGCTCAAGCATTTGAAAGATCCTTTAGAAAGAAAAAAAAATTATAAAAATCGACTTAATAATTTGCCTGATCCAAGTGGAGCTGTAGTTTTTTATTCAGCCTTAAAAAAGGAACATATTAAAAAAACATTCTCTAATCATTATCAATTTGTTTCAAAAGAATTTTGTTCGTTATTTGTATCAATTAGTGATGATGGTGATGGAAGAGCGCCAAAAGGTGAGGTTACTTTAATTGCCAGTATCTTTACCAAAACTAAAGATTGGTTTGATCTAGATAAACAAACTTACTTAAAGAAAAAAAATGGTTTCATGAAAAAAATATCACTTGAATTGGAAAGTCAATTTGATATTGATCCTGAAAAATGGCTACATAGAGAATTAGCAACTCCATTGGGCTTTGAAAAATGGACAAAAAGACCTAATGGAATAGTAGGCGGGCTTGGTCAAAATCCAGATATTTTTGGTTTATTTGGATTATCAAGTAGGACACCTTTTGAAGGTTTATGGTTATGTGGAGATTCGATTTATCCAGGAGAGGGGACTGCAGGTGTTAGTCAGTCTGCATTAATGGTTTCAAGACAAATTTTAGCTTCCAAAGGTATAGAAAATTTTAGTTTATAAAATTTTGTCTGTTTTCTTTTGCTTCAGCAAGTTTTTGAGAAAGTAAATCCCAATTTTTTTCTTTAATAAGAGATTCCAGTATATTCAGCTTATTTTTAAAATTATTAATGGAATTTAAAACATTAATCTGATTATTAATAGCCAAATCTAAGCCTAGTTGTTCATTGCCTCCGCCAACTCTCGAAGTGTCAGCAAATCCTGTAGCAGCTAATTTTTGCGAGAGATCTAATAAAGATTGATTATTTTTTGTTTGCGCAGTTTCTATGAGGGCAGAAGCTAAAAATATAGGCAAATGAGAAATTAGAGATACTGCTTCATCATGCTCTTTTGGCGAAGCTTGGCAAATTTCACAATCAATTGATTTTATGAGCTCGGAAATAGTTCTGACTGAATTTAAATCACTATTTTGTGTTGGGGTAATAATCCATTTTGCATTTTTAAAAAGACCTTCAAAACCTGAATCAACTCCTTTTTTTTCTGTTCCTGCCATTGGATGAGATCCAATAAATAGAGGATGTGAATTTTCCCATGTATTTACAATTGGTTCTTTTACAGAGCCGACATCAGTTAGTATTGCTTCCTGAGGTATTGATGCTACTAATTGTTGCGACGGACTGATCAAATCTTTGATAGGCAATGCCAAAATTATTAGCTCACATTTTTTTAACAAGCTCAGATCACAGCTAATAAAATTTGCAAGTTTTTTATCCTTAGCTTTTTTTTCATTAAATTCATTATTTGCTATTCCATAAATTGTATGATTTAGACTTTGGAGTTTTAATCCTAAAGAACCACCAATTAATCCTAATCCTACTATTCCAATTTTCATAAATTAATTAATTCAAGACCCTCT
Source organism: Prochlorococcus marinus XMU1406 (assembly GCF_017696055.1). Lineage (NCBI taxonomy): Bacteria > Bacillati > Cyanobacteriota > Cyanophyceae > Synechococcales > Prochlorococcaceae > Prochlorococcus > Prochlorococcus marinus. Next base: position 412,335 of record NZ_JAAORG010000003.1, on the reverse strand, counting down.
TTTATTGATACCAATTTTTTGTATATTAGGTTCATAAATTTTGTATATTTTTGAAATTAAATTAATTATAAATGCTTGAAATTTTAAGTCATCAATATTTGAAAAATTTTTTGAGAGATCAAAGTATTAATTGGGAGCACATATATTCTTTTGGGAGGATAGTTTCCAAATGTATTGAAAATGATTCTACCTATCTAATTAATTCAGAAATTTTCTCTAGCTATGATTGGTTACCTCCAATTTTGATTTCTTTATTTTTAAAGGAAGAGGATTCAACTTTTATTTTATCTAAAGAAAAAATCCAATTTATAAGCCAATTTCAGATTGATTCATTGAAAAATCTAGGTTTTAATTTTATTTTGAAAAATGATCAATTTATTTTTGCAAATCATCATGTTCACTTGATAACTATCCAAAATTTTCTTAATGATCCCAATTCTCGTAATCTTAGAAATCATCGAATAGTTTATTCAGGAATTGAGGATATAAAACAGGATTTAAAAAATCATTTTAGGATTTCTTTACTTAAAAAGGATTGGACAAAAAATTTTAAAGAATTTGAATTAATCAATCAAAAATTTATAAAAGTATATGATTCGTTGAAGAAAAAGTTCTTCTTGAGAAAGGTCTTAGGAAATAGTTATATCAATTTAAATGAAAAAGAAATTAGGTTCTTGTCAAACTTTTTTCATGAAAATTCTTTTTTTTCTGATAAATTTTTAAGTGTCAACAAAGCATTATCTCAAGGTTGGGCATGCTGGGTAAAGTTAAACGATACAAATTTAGATTGGAATTTGTATTTACAGCCAATAGATGAACTTTTTCAAATTAAGGAATTTTTTTCAAATAATAAATTTGTTTTTTTATCAACATTGAGAAAAGATAATTTTTTCCAAATGTATTTTAAAAAACATAGTTTAGATATTGACTTGGTTATTAATTTTAAGAGTAATTTTGAAGAGAAAAAGATTTCTTTATATATGCCCTCTAAACAGTTGCTTCCTAATAATCCTCTTTTTACCAATTCAATCTTGGACAAATGCAAAAAGTTAATACTTTTTAGAAAGGGTTTAACTTTAGTGTTGTCTGATGATATTGATTTAAAAACTAATCTTGCTACAGAATTAGCTTCTACTTACGGGAAGAGAGTATTGCTAGAGACAATTCCCTCTGGTAAAAATGAAATTCTTTGCTCTAGTTTTGACTGGTGGATTATGAATTCTTATTTAATTCAAATTCCAGAACAAATTATCATTCCTTTACTTCCGATTCCGAATATGTCAGAACCCATTAATGCAATTACTGTCTCTCATAAGAAGAAGCTTTCTCAAGATTGGTTTAGAGACTTCTTTCTTCCTCAAGCTAGAATTAAACTTGAAAGATCTATTTCTCCTTTAAGAAGAAATTCAGGTAAGTTAATAATCCTAGATGGAAGAGCAAATAAAAGAAACTGGGGAAGATTACTTTTGCAAAACATTCAACCCTCAAAACAAATTAACTATATGCTACCTTTTGATTAGGTTATGATTTTGTAAATAACTAAAGAAATATGGGAGAAGCAAAAAGACGTAAAACACTTGGTTTACCTCCAAAAAAAAACAATACTAAAACTAAAATTGATGAGTCTCCAAGATTATTTGAATGGCTTCCCTTTACAATCAATCAAAGAGATAACCTAATTAAATTAAGTATTAAGGCCAGTTGGTTTGGAATCGGAGGGTTAGTAATCTTATGGATTGTAGTGAGATTTATAGGCCCTGCTGCTGGGTGGTGGACTTTAGCTGATTCTTTATAAATCTAAGCTACTGTTTTTATATCATTAACAGCGATTGTATTAGCAGGATTGCTATTTAATGCTTTCATTGAATTAGAACTGACTTCAGTTCCTTCTGTTAATTTCTCTTTAACCATAGATTCTACTTTATTCCTGATTTCTAAGTTTTGATCAAGCCAAATAATTGTATTATCTCTTCCTTGTCCAATATTTTCTCCTTCATAACTATACCAAGCACCTCTCCTTATGATGATATTGGTCTCTTCTGCTAAATCTAATAAGCATCCTGTTGTACTAATACCTTTCCCAAAGAGAATATCAAATTCTGCAATTCTAAATGGTGGTGCAACTTTGTTTTTTGCTACTTTCACTTTTGCTCTTATGCCATATTCCTCAGTACCTCTTTTAAGAGTTTGAATTCTTCGGATATCAAGTCTTACTGAGGCGTAAAATTTTAATGCATTACCTCCTGTGGTTGTTTCTGGATTGCCGTATGTAACGCCAATTTTTAGGCGTAATTGATTCAGGAATATTACCGTACATCCAGATTTGCCAATATTTCCTGTTATTTTCCTCATTGCTTGGCTCATTAGCCTTGCTTGGCTTCCAATTACGTGATCTCCCATCTCTCCTTCTATCTCGGCTCTTGGGGTTAGTGCTGCGACCGAGTCAACAACTACAAGATCTACCGCACTCGATCTTATAAGTTGGTCAACTATTTCTAGAGCCATTTCACCAGTATCTGGCTGTGAAACTAACAAATTTTCAACATCAACACCTAAAGAGGCCGCATAAACTGGATCGAGTGCATGCTCAGCATCTACAAATGCAGCTACTCCTCCATTTTTTTGGACTTCCGCAATCGCGTGAAGCGTTAATGTAGTTTTTCCTGAACTTTCTGGTCCGTAAACTTCTACTACTCTTCCTTTTGGATAGCCTCCTCCTAATGCTAAATCTAAGGTGAGCGCTCCAGTTGATATTGTTTCTACTTTCATTCTTGAGGCGTCACCAAGTCTCATTATTGAACCTCGTCCAAAATTTCTTTCTATTTGACCTAAGACAAGACTTAATGCCTTGTCTTTTTCTTTTGATTCAGTTTTTTTCTTTTCTTCAAGGCTCATTGTTTGATTTATCGGTTAAAGTTCTTGTAATTATTCTAAATTTGGAAATTTTTATTTAAACCAAACTTCATAAATACAAACTATAGTACATCTGTACTCTAGCTGATTATCTTTAAATTGCAACTAATTCCTCAACTTTCTCTAATTTTAATAATTTAATTTCATTACTTAAAGTATATCTATCTGATCCTTTCAAATATCCCCAATCAGCTAGGAAGCATGGAATGTGAGAAGTTTCTGAATTTTGTTTAATATCTATTAGAGTATTTTTTCTATCTTCTATAAAGCCTAAAATTTCATAAGTTTGTGTAAGCTTTTCAGCTATTTTGATTTTAGTTCCGGATTCATAACCAAAAATAAATTCAGGAAAAATATTTAATTGTTTAAGAATTTTTTCTGCAAATACTTTTCCTTTAGTTGTTATAACTCCAGTTTTTATTCCTCTATTCCTCAATTCTTTCATAAAATTTATAATTTCAAAAAAAGGATTATGTAAATTTACCCAAGATTTAAAATCTTTATCAATTTGGTACTTGCGAGACTTATCTAACATTTTTTGTAAATCTTCTGCTATCCAGGAATTTTCATTTAATATCCTCTGGCAATTTTGATGATAATTATTAATAAAATCATCTTTATTATCAATTTTTAATGGATTTTCTTTTTTTAAAATTTCGTGAGCAATTAGAATCATTTCCCAACCATATTTAACCCAAGGCCTAATTTCTTTGAAAGAATTTGGTACTCTTTTATAAAGTTTTTGATCAAAAGAGATATAGGGTGAATTTAAATATCTTTCACAGGCCAGCAAGGAGCTATGCCAATATTCTTGCATTCCATCGACTATTACTCCATCGAAATCAAATAGAAATATTTTTTGAGAAGACACCAATAAAATATTAGAACTGGGCCGCTAGGATTCGAACCTAGGAATGTCGAGACCAAAACCCGATGCCTTACCACTTGGCGACGGCCCAATGAATTTCTATTTTAATACATGAAAAGATTTTTTTCTATCCAAAAAATACAAAGTTTTTATAAACATGGCGCTAGTTTTGAAAAATAAAAATATTATTTGAACGAGCTCGATTTCCATGGCTCTAGAAATTTCTGAGCTTTTTTGATCGCTAAAGCCATTTTTTCAGGATACTCATAAAGTTTTTTGTTATTTTTGTGAGCAAATTCAATATGGGGCTGCATAATTTTTCTTGCAGCACTTCCAAATGCTATTCCGTCTGGGAGATTGTTTGAATTCAACAATTCATGAGTTTTTTCATTTGTTCCTCCTGCTAATTGAATTAATCCTGGTGGAAGATCTGAACCGATTTTTTCAAACAACTTAACAGCATCTCTACTTGTTGTAGGAGCAAGATCTCCAGACATTGGCCTTCCATCTAGTTGCCAAATAAGGGGAATATCTAGCTCATTCAGAATTTCATATCTTTCCCAAAGAGCTTTCAAAAGATCTTCGGGCTCTTGGGCTTTTTTGAAAGATTGATTTAATCCACAACTAATAGATATCTTGTCTAATTTCATTCCAGAACTTTTAAGGATACTTACAACTTTTGTAAAAGAATCTAGGCGATTGATTTCTGTATGAATTTCTACTGCATTAGGCCTTATTTTTTGAAGTGTTGATGCTAAATCATTTTTTGACAAATTATATTCATATTCACTAATTAGATTTAGAGGACAACTATTTAAACATCTTCCACATCCATAACATTTACTCTCTTTAATTCCGAAATTATCAATTGCAAAGGTGGGGCATACTTTTTCGCATGGTCTTGGACAACTAGGGGGACATTTTAAAGGATCAAATTTTGCTTTTCGAAAGTGGATATCATTACCATCACTAATACTTATCATTAATCCAGGGGAGTTTTTAAAGACTTTTTTTGCCCAATCGATTCCTTTTTTTGCTGCATAAACTATAGATTCTTCTGCTGCAACATCTATGTAGTCGACACCAGCAGCAGTATAAATTGCACATAAATCTTCTATGGCAACAATATCTTCATTACTGGCACCACAAATTAACTTAATCCATTTATCTTTTTTATTCTTGGTTTTAATCAAACAATTTAACTTTCAAATTCATCCAAAATATAATTACTTAATGGTTTCCATTCAAGTTTTCTTGAACCTCCCATTTCAACAACTATTGTTAGTTTATTATCGTTAGTGCAAATCTCTATTAAGCTCTCTAATTCAGATTGAGATAATACTTGACCTTCTAATAACCAAAGTAATTTATTTTTATCATTTTCATTAAATAACTCAGAAGCTTGTGGGATTACTTGTTGAACTTCCCCAAGCGCTCCGTTTCTTCCTACACTTTGATGACCAAGGTGAGGTGGTCTAACGCCATGCAATTTGAGCAAGAAAACTTCTGGATCTCCAAGCCCTCTTGCTGAAGTTATAAAAGTTTTAAAGCCTTTGGCCCTCATTCTCCTCAAAAGACGAGTTTCATAACCACCTTCAAGAGGAGCAAATATTGCGAGACATTTGTTAGTTTTTAAATCGTTATGAAACTTTTTCCCTGAGAGAAGTAATGGCATAAAAATTTCCTTTATTTCTATTTTATTTTATTTTATGGTACTTGATGATGTACAATTGTAACTCAGTGAATTTTTAAGCTCGCAAGCTAGCCGAGCCTCTGAAAATTTCACATTTTTTAGCGTTTCGTTAAAAAACTCAGGTGGGTTTATCCCGAGAGAAACTATCTATTATTTCAGATAAGTCTCGACCTTACTAATTGTTTTTTTATTAACTTCACCTTAATAACTGAAAGGTTTAGATAATTGAAAAATTATTACGAGCTAGCCTAATTTAGTCTTATGTCTATCGGAATTTTAGGAAAGAAATTGGGCATGTCCCAACTTTTCGATGATAAAGGTAACTCGGTACCAGTTACTCTTATAGAGGCTGGTCCGTGCCGCGTCACTCAATTGAAAACAACTGCGTTGGATGGTTATACCGCCGTTCAGATAGGCTATGGCTTGTCCAAAGAGAAGCATTTAAGCAAACCTGAAAAGGGACACTTATTGAAATCAGGTGAAGAACTTTTAAAGCATTTGAAAGAATATAGGGTTGAAGAAACTTCATCTTATGAAATCGGAAAACAAATAACTGTAAAAAACTTTGAGGTTGGTCAAAAAGTTGATATCAGTGGCAAATCTATGGGTAGAGGTTTTGCAGGTTACCAGAAAAGACATGGTTTTAGCAGAGGTCCTATGAGTCATGGTTCAAAAAATCATAGAGCACCAGGATCTACAGGAGCAGGAACAACTCCGGGTAGAATTTATCCAGGGAAAAGAATGGCAGGAAGATATGGAGGAAAACAGATAACTACCAAAGGATTGTTAGTTCTAAAAATTGATGATCAGAATAATTTGCTTGTAGTAAAGGGTTCTGTTCCAGGTAAGCCCGGCTCAATTGTCAACATTAAGCCAAATAATGTTGTAGGCAAAAAAGGAGGTGAAAAATCATGACAACACTTGAAACTTTAAAGTGGGATGGTAAAAAATCAGGCAAAGTTACTCTTGATTTAGCAGTTGCTAAAGAAACTTCTTCGGCAGACTTAATCCATAGAGCAGTCCTTAGACAGCTAGCAAATAAAAGACAAGGGACAGCATCAACTTTGACAAGATCTGAAGTGCGCGGGGGAGGTAGAAAGCCATACAAACAAAAAGGTACAGGAAGAGCTCGTCAAGGATCAATAAGGACACCCTTAAGACCTGGTGGCGGAATTATTTTTGGACCGAAGCCACGTTCTTATAATCTTGATATGAATCGTAAGGAACGTAGATTAGCTCTTAGAACAGCTCTTATGTCCAGAGTATCTGATATGAAGGCTGTTGAAGATTTTGGATCTACTTTAAAGCAGCCTAAAACAAGTGATATCATCAATGGCCTTGCTCGATTAGGTATACAAAAAACTGAAAAAGTTTTGGTTATTCTTGATAGCCCTTCCGACATTATAAAAAAATCCATTAATAATATTGAGAAAGTAAAATTAATCGCCGCCGATCAATTAAATGTATTTGATATCCTCAATGCCAATAAATTGGTAATAGGTCAATCAGCGATAGATAAAATTCAGGAGGTTTATGAATCATGAGTAAATTATTCGATTCTCGTTTAGCCGATGTAATACGAAAGCCAGTTATTACTGAAAAAGCTACAAATGCACTAGATCTTAACCAATATACTTTCGAAGTAGATCATAGAGCGGCTAAACCACAAATAAAGGCAGCTATTCAAGCCTTGTTCAGTGTTAAAGTCATAGGAGTTAACACTATGAATCCTCCTAGGAGAACAAGAAGAGTCGGGAAATTTTCCGGTAAACGTTCTCAGGTCAAGAAGGCAATTGTACGTCTTGCTGAAGGAGACAAAATCCAACTATTTCCAGAATCTTAAGGAGTTTTAATCATGGCAATACGTAAATTTAAACCTTATACACCTGGCACTAGGCAGAGAGTAGTTACTGACTTTAGTGAAATCACAAGTGCAAAACCTGAAAGATCACTAATAGTTTCAAAACATAGAGTTAAAGGCAGGAATAATCGTGGAGTTATCACTTGTCGTCATCGTGGAGGTGGTCACAAAAGGCAATATAGATTGGTCGACTTTAGAAGAGATAAAAGAAATATCAACGCTAAAGTTGCAGCTATACACTACGATCCTCATAGAAATGCAAGGTTGGCACTTTTATTTTACGAAGATGGAGAGAAAAGATATATTATCGCTCCAGCAGGAGTAAAAGTCGGACAAAATGTCATTTCTGGAGAAAGTGTTCCAATTGAAGATGGAAATGCAATGCCGCTTTCTGTTATGCCATTAGGATCTAGTGTTCATTGTGTTGAGTTATACGCAGGTAGGGGTGCTCAAATGGTTAGATCCGCAGGAGCTAGTGCTCAAGTTATGGCAAAAGAGGGAGATTATGTTGCTTTAAAACTCCCATCTACTGAGGTAAGACTTGTAAGAAAAGAATGCTACGCAACTCTTGGTGAAGTAGGTAATTCTGAAATAAGAAATACTAGCTTAGGTAAAGCAGGAAGAAGAAGATGGCTTGGAAGAAGGCCTCAAGTAAGAGGTAGTGTAATGAACCCATGTGATCATCCACATGGAGGAGGAGAGGGAAAAGCACCAATTGGTAGAGCAGGCCCAGTTACTCCATGGGGTAAGCCAGCTCTTGGACTAAAGACACGTAAAAAGAACAAACCAAGTAATAAATTAGTTGTTCGAAGACGCCGTCGCGTTTCTAAGAGGAGTAGAGGAGGAAGAGACTCTTGATTACTTCATTTATTATTTCAATTTCTATTACATAATCATGGGACGTTCACTAAAAAAAGGACCTTTTATAGCAGATAGCCTGCTCAAGAAGGTAGAAAAACAAAATACCGATAATGACAAGTCTGTTATCAAAACTTGGTCAAGATCCTCTACGATTTTACCTTTAATGATCGGTCACACAATCGCTGTACATAATGGCAAGACTCACATTCCAGTATTTATTACTGAACAAATGATTGGTCATAAACTCGGGGAATTTGCTCCTACACGCACTTACCGAGGTCATATAAGAGATAAGAAAGGAGCAAAATCATGACAAAAACACCTGAAACAACAAAAACAGCAATTGCTCATGGGAATTATGTTCGCGGATCAGCCTCTAAAGTGAGAAGAGTTTTGGATCAGATAAGGGGTAGATCTTATAGAGATGCATTGATTATGTTGGAATTTATGCCTTACAGATCAACAGACCCCATTACTAAAGTTCTAAGATCTGCTGTTGCTAATGCAGAACATAACCTTGGAATGGATCCATCTACCCTAGTTATTTCCTCTGCATGGGCTAATAGTGGTCCAGTAATGAAAAGGTATAGACCCAGAGCTCAAGGTCGAGCTTTTTCAATTAAAAAACAGACTTGCCACATCAGTATTTCTGTAGAGTCTGCTCCTACTCAAACTAATGCGGAGGTACAAAACTAATGGGACATAAAATACATCCTTCTGGACTAAGATTAGGGATTACACAAGAGCATCGCTCTAAGTGGTTTGCTACTTCTAAAACATATCCAATTCTTCTCCAAGAAGATTTTAAAATTCGTACCTTTATACAAAAAAAATATGGAGCAGCAGGAATTAGCGATGTCTTAATAGCAAGAAAAGCTGACCAACTGGAACTTGAATTAAAAACAGCAAGACCAGGAGTTATAGTTGGAAGACAAGGAAGTGGTATTGAAGAATTAAGATCTGGCATTCAAAAAACTATAGGTGATAGAACAAGGCAAGTCAGAATAAACGTTGTTGAAGTTGAACGCGTAGACGCTGATGCTTTTTTACTAGCTGAATATATTGCTCAACAACTAGAAAAAAGAGTCGCCTTTAGAAGAACTATTAGGATGGCCTTACAAAGGGCTCAAAGGGCTGGAGTTCTAGGTCTTAAAATTCAAGTAGGGGGAAGGTTGAATGGTGCTGAAATAGCTAGAACTGAATGGACTAGAGAAGGTAGAGTACCTTTACATACTTTGAGAGCTGAAATTGACTACGCAACACGTGAAGCTAATACAACTTACGGTGTTCTAGGCATTAAAGTTTGGGTTTTCAAAGGTGAAGTTCTCCCTAAAGAAGAACAAACTATCCCTGTGGGTGCGAGCCCTAAGAGGAAAGCTAGTAGAAGACCTCAGCAATTTGAGGATCGTTCAAATGAGAATTCATAGGAGGTATAAAAATGCTTAGTCCAAAACGTACTAAATTCCGTAAACAACATAGAGGCAGAATGAGGGGTGTAGCCTCAAAGGGTAATACTATTGCATTCGGTCAATTTGCTCTCCAAGCTCAAGACTGTGGCTGGGTAACTGCACGTCAGATTGAAGCAAGCAGAAGAGCTATGACTAGATATATCAAACGTGGTGGTCAAATCTGGATAAGAATATTTCCTGATAAACCAGTAACCATGAGACCTGCCGAAACCAGAATGGGTTCTGGTAAAGGTAATCCAGAGTTTTGGGTCGCAGTTGTAAAACCTGGAAGAATACTTTTTGAAATGGGTGGTGAGGATATCACTGAGGAAACTGCAAAAGAAGCTATGCGTCTGGCTCAATACAAACTTCCTGTAAAAACTAAATTTATCTCCATTGATAAAAATCTAGAAAATTCCTCCCAAGAAAATACAAAAAATAGTAAAAAATCTCAAGAGGAGGTTAAACAATGAAAAACTCAGAGTCACTAAAGGAATTTAAAAAATTAAATTCTGAACAAATTACTGAAAAGATTGACCAATTACGAAAAGATCTTTTTGACTTGAGATTCAAGCAAGCTACAAGACAGCTGAATGAAACTCATAAATTTAAAATTATCAAGAAACAAGTTGCGCAATTACTCACTCTCAGTAAGAGTCAATCTGCTTCTAAAACAACTTCTGATTAATTATTAGTTATGGCACTTAAAGAAAGAATTGGTACTGTTGTCAGCGACAAAATGGATAAAACAGTTGTTGTTGCTGTTATTAACAGATATCCACATCCCACTTATAAAAAAATTGTAAGTAGAACTACTCGATATAAGGCGCATGATCCAGAAAATACATGCGTTTTAGGTGATCGAGTTAAAATTAGAGAAACTAGACCGCTTAGTGCTCATAAAAGATGGGCCATAGAAGAGATTCTCAATAAAACAAGTCAGGCTAATGAGGTTCAAAAATGATTCAACAAGAAACTTATTTAACAGTTGCCGATAATAGCGGAGCAAAAAGACTCCAATGTATTAGGGTTTTAGGTTCTAATAGAAGGTATGCACATGTCGGGGATGTAATCGTAGCAACTGTAAAAGATGCTCTTCCTAACATGGGAGTTAAGAAATCTGAAGTTGTTAAAGCTGTTATCGTCAGAACTAAAGCAACATTAAGAAGAAATACTGGTAATTCAATCAGATTTGATGACAACGCGGCAGTATTGATTAATGAAGATAAGAATCCAAAAGGTACTAGAGTCTTTGGTCCTGTAGCTAGAGAACTGCGGGATAAAAATTATACAAAGATTGTTTCTCTTGCTCCGGAGGTGATTTAAATGTTGGATTCATTAAAGCAAAAGAAAAATTTCCAGAGAATAAAAATGAGAATCAAAACTGGAGATTTGGTAAAAGTAATTAATGGCAAGGACAAAGGGAAAACTGGTGAAGTTTTAAAAACTATCCCTCTTGAAAATAGAGTAGTTGTAAAGGGAATTAACCTTAGGACCAAACATGTAAAACCAACTCAGGAAGGAGAAACTGGAAGAATTCTTACAGAAGAAGCATCTTTACATGCATCAAATGTAATGTTTTTTTCAAAGGAAAAAAATCTTACAAGTAAGATTGAATACTTTATTGATAAAGAGGGGGTTAAGAAAAGAAGATTGAAGAAAACTGGTGAAGTAATTGATTAATTTTTCATCAGAAACCAGATTTCAACTTTTTCTAATTTATCAATTCTGACAAAGACCAGAATTAACAAGAAATTATGACTCTAAAAAATCGCTACAAAGAATCAATAAGACCAAAACTTTTAAAGGACCTTGGTCTTAAAAATATTCATCAAGTACCTAAAGTTGTCAAAGTCAACGTTAACAGAGGTCTTGGTGAAGCAGCTTCGAATTCGAAAGCTCTTGAAGCCTCTTTAAATGAAATGGCAACAATTACAGGACAAAAGGCTTTAGTAACTAGGGCCAAAAAAGCTATTGCGGGTTTTAAAATTCGTGAGGGCATGCCTATTGGTTGTACTGTAACTTTGAGAGGAGACAGGATGTATTCTTTTTTGGAGAGATTTATAAATCTAGCTTTACCAAGAATAAGAGACTTTAGAGGAGTTAATCCAAAAAGTTTTGATGGGAGAGGTAATTACACCGTTGGCGTGAAAGAGCAATTGATTTTTCCTGAAATCTCTTTTGATAAAATAGATTCAATAAGAGGTATGGATATAACTATTGTCACTAGTGCAAAATCAGATCAAGAAGGTAAAGCTCTTTTGCAGGAGTTAGGAATGCCTTTTAGTAAGAATTAAATTAAAACTATGTCAAATCACGATCCTATTTCAGATATGCTAACTCGAATTAGAAATGCGAGTCAAAAAAAGCATACAACCACAACAATCCCAGGTTCAAAAATGTCCTTAAGTATCGCTAAAGTACTTCAAAAAGAGGGGTTCATTTCTGATATTAATGAGGAAGGTGAAGGTTATAAATCACAAATAATACTCGGCCTCAAATATAGTGGAAAAAATAAATTTCCTACTATTCGATCTATGCAAAGAGTTAGTAAACCTGGTTTGAGAATATATAAAAATACTAGAGGTTTACCAAAAGTTCTTGGAGGTCTTGGAGTTGCTATTATATCTACTTCTAAAGGTGTCATGAGTGATCGTGATGCTAGGAAGCAAGGTATAGGTGGTGAAGTACTTTGCTATGTTTATTAAGGAGGATTAATCATGTCAAGAATTGGAAAAACACCAGTACTAATACCAGATAAAGTAACTGTTGATTTTGATGGATTAACAGTTACAGTTAAAGGCCCTAAAGGTGAGTTAAAACGTCAGATGCCAGAGGGAGTTAGTTTTGATAAAAAAGATAATACTGTTGTCGTAAGTCCCACTACTACCAAAATATTCTCAAGGCAAAGACATGGTTTATGCAGAGCCTTAATTGCAAATATGGTTGAAGGGGTTAGTCAAGGTTTTTCAAAAAAACTTGAAATTGTAGGCGTTGGATCCAGAGCGCAAGTAAAAGGTAAAAATCTAGTTGTTAGTGCAGGATATAGTCATCCTGTAGAAATGATCCCCCCTGATGGTATAACATACAAAGTTGAGAGTAATACAAACGTTACTGTATCTGGAATTGATAAGGAAATTGTTGGCAATGAAGCAGCAAAAATCAGATCAATTAGACCTCCAGAGCCTTATAAAGGAAAAGGAATTAAATACCATGATGAGAGAATTCTCAGAAAAGCTGGTAAATCTGGCAAAAAATAATTCCAATTAAAAAAATGACCAAACTTTCCAGGAAATTACAAACCCAAAAAAGACATAGAAGATTAAGGAGATTCTTAATTGGAGATGCAACGCGTCCAAGATTGTCTGTTTTTCGCTCTAATAACCATATTTATGCCCAGGTTATTGATGATAGTGCTCAAACAACTATTTGCTCAGCTTCAACTGTTGATAAGGAACTAAGAGAAAAATCTGAGAAATTATCTTCTGATTGTAATTCTTCTTCCATTGTTGGAAAATTATTAGCAAAGAGAGCGATTAAAAAAGGGATTAAGCAAGTAATTTTTGACCGTGGAGGTAATTTATATCACGGCAGAGTAAAGGCACTTGCAGACGCTGCTCGTGAAGCTGGCCTAGAATTCTAACTGTTAATTTTTTACTATGACTGACACTCCAACAAAAAAAGAAATTCAATCCATGAACGATAACGTTCCTGGAGCTATTCCTGTAGAACAAAAAAAGAATAATCGTAATGATCGAAAAAGAAATAGAAGAGGTGATTCAAAAAATCTAGAGAGAGATTCTGATTGGCAAGAAAGAGTTGTTCAAATTCGACGCGTTTCTAAGACTGTTAAGGGTGGAAAAAAAATGAGTTTTAGAGCAATTGTTGTTGTAGGTAATGAGAAAGGTCAAGTTGGAGTTGGAGTTGGTAAAGCAGGAGATGTCATTGGTGCGGTGAGAAAGGGAGTTTCAGATGGTAAAAAGAATCTTGTTAGGGTTCCCTTAACCCCAAATAATTCAATACCGACTTTATCTAAAGGTCGAGATGGTGCTGCTAATGTACTAATCAGACCAGCTGCCCCAGGTACAGGTGTAATTGCTGGTGGTTCAATAAGAACAGTTTTAGAATTAGCCGGCATAAAAAATGTCTTAGCTAAAAGATTGGGTAGTAAAACACCTTTGAATAATGCAAGAGCTGCTATGGTAGCTCTTTCTCAATTAAGAACACACAAATCTGCCTCAAGGGAAAGAGGCATCTCACTTGAACAGCTCTATTCTTGAAAATTATGACTTCAACATTAAATACACTTAAATCAAACTCTGGCTCGAGAAAGAAAAAATTAAGAAAGGGTAGAGGTATTGCAGCCGGTCAGGGTGCATCATGTGGTTTCGGAATGAGAGGACAAAAGTCACGTTCTGGAAGACCCACACGTCCAGGTTTTGAAGGTGGCCAAATGCCTCTATATAGAAGAGTTCCAAAATTAAAGCACTTTGAAATAATTAATCAAAAGAACTTTTCCATAATTAATTTAGAAAAATTAAACGATTTCAAAGAAAATGAAACTGTTAACCTAGATTCACTAGTCAAAAAAGGATTAATTTTCAAGCCAAAATTTCCTTTAAAAATTCTTGGTAATGGAAAACTTAATGTAAAGTTAAATGTCCAAGCTCATGCATTTACAAAAGTTGCAAAACAAAAAATTGAGGACGCAGGTGGATCCTGCGAGCTTATAAATAATAAATAAATTTACTAAAAATTTAGGAAAGCTTCAAAATGTTTGTCAACAAAAGTAGAAATCCTAGCTCTTCTGAAATACTTTCCCAATTATTTTTAAATAAAGAGCTAAGGAGTAGAGTTTTAACTACTTTAGGTCTTCTACTTTTAGTAAGACTTGGTATATATATCCCTATGCCTGGTATTGATAGGGTTGCTTTTAAAAGTTTTATAGATCAAGGGGGGCAATTAATAGGTTTTTTAGATATTTTTACTGGAGGAGGAATTTCAACCTTAGGAATATTCGCATTAGGCATACTTCCCTTTATCAACGCATCAATTATTATTCAGCTCCTCACAGCTTCATTGCCTGTGCTTGAAGATTTACAAAAAAATGAAGGAGAAGCGGGAAGAAGAAAAATTGCTCAAATAACTAGATATGTTTCATTAGGATGGGGTTTTTTGCAAAGTATAATTTTTTCCTTAATTCTCAGACAATATGCTATTCAGGGGATAAGTGAAACAACATTTGTCTTGCAAACCTCAATTGCCTTGGTTACTGGCTCAATGTTAGTAATGTGGTTTAGTGAAATTATTACGGAGAAAGGGATAGGTCAAGGGGCTTCACTGGTAATTTTTTTGAATATTGTTTCCACTTTACCTAAGGCTCTAAGTTCAACCATTGAAAAAGCTCAAACTGGCGATAGAGCAGATGTTTTAGGTATAGCAGTTTTACTTGGAGTATTTTTACTGACAATTGTTGGGATAATTTTTGTCCAAGAGGGAGCAAGACGCATTCCTATTGTTAGCGCAAAAAGGCAGATAGGAAATTCAACACTACTACCTACAAGGCAAAGTTATTTACCTTTGAAATTAAATGCAGGAGGAGTCATGCCGATTATATTTGCATCTGCTTTAATATTTTTACCTATAACTATTGCAAATGTCACGGGCAATCCAGTCTTAATCAAGTTAGCCAGTAGTTTAAATCCAGGATCTTCTAATCCATGGCCATATGCTCTTACATTCTTCTCTTTGATTTTGGGGTTTTCCTATTTTTATGCATCTCTTACTATCAATCCAGTTGATGTAGCTTCAAATTTAAAAAAAGGAGGAGTAGCGATACCAGGAGTTAGACCAGGAACTAATACAGCAAACTACCTATCAGGTATACAAAATAGGTTGACATTCTTGGGAGGATTATTTCTTGGTTCAGTAGCTATAATCCCAGCTGCAGTAGAAAGAGCCACAAATGTTCAGACCTTTCAAGGTTTAGGAGCAACTTCATTACTAATTCTTGTGGGTGTTGCTATAGATACTGCTAAGCAAATTCAAACTTATGTTATTTCACAAAGGTATGAGGGACTAATTAACAATTAATGAAGAAACATTTACTATTTTTAGGAGCTCCTGGAGCAGGGAAAGGGACTCAAGCGGAATTGCTAAGTCAAACTAATTCTTACTTACACCTTTCTACTGGTGAATTATTAAGAAAAGAAATCGAAATGAATACCTCCCTTGGTATCCAGGTAAAAGATATTATGAATCGAGGGGAACTTGTTAATGATGAACTCGTATTAAAGATAGTAAGACATAATCTAATTAAGGATAATAAAGGTTGGATTCTAGATGGTTACCCAAGAAATTTATCTCAAGCAAATTCATTGAATGAAGTCTTAACTGAAATAAATCAACCTTTAGAAGTGGTTTTTTATTTAGATATTCCAGAAGAAGCGCTAATTAAACGTTTGCTTTTAAGAGGGAGAAAAGATGATACAGAAGAGACAATTAGAACAAGAGTTGATATTTATAAAAAAACTACAGAACCATTGATTCAATATTTTAAAGCTCTATCATTGTTAGAATATATTGATGCTGATAGAGATTTAAAAACCATTTCCTCTGATATCAAACAAAAAATGGCTTGATGATGATGTAGAATATAGTATTAACGTTTTATTTGTTAAACACCTATGAAGGTCAGATCTTCAGTCAAAAAAATTAGTCCTGACGATCAGATCGTGAGGAGAAGAGGTAAAATCTATGTTATCAACAAGAAAAGACCTCGCAATAAACAGCGTCAGGGTTAAATTTCAACCCTTAAATTCAAACTTTTACTTATTCAAAACACGTGGCCAGGATTGCAGGAATTGACATACCTCGCGAAAAGCGAGTTGAAATTGCACTTACATACGTCTATGGAATTGGTTTAACGAGATCAAAGCTAATTCTTGCTAATACGGGTGTAAACCCAGATACTCGTGTCAAAGACCTTTCAGATTCTGATGTGCAAAAACTTAGAGGTGCCACAGAAGAATTCACTTTAGAAGGGGATTTGAGAAGAAAAGAGGGAATGGCTTTAAAACGTCTACAAGATATAGGATGTGTAAGAGGAAGAAGACACAGAATGAGTCTTCCAGTAAGAGGTCAAAGAACTAGAACCAATGCAAGAACAAGACGGGGTTCTAGGAAAACAGTTGCTGGAAGAAAAAAATAATTAACTAAATCTATCTACAAATTGAAGTATTAAATTAAACCATCATGGCAGCCACAGTAAAAAAAACAGGTTCAAAGAAATCTAAACGTAATGTACCTAATGGTGTGGTACACATTCAAAGCACATTTAATAATACTATTGTCTCAATTACTGATACCTCTGGTCACGTAATTTCTTGGTCTTCTGCAGGTGCAAGTGGATTTAAAGGCGCTCGGAAAGGCACGCCATTTGCTGCTCAAACTGCTGCTGAAGCTGCAGCTAGAAGAGCACTTGATCAAGGAATGAGACAAATAGAAGTACTAGTTAGAGGGCCTGGCGCAGGTAGGGAAACGGCCATAAGAGCTTTACAAGTGGCTGGATTAGAAATAACTCTAATAAGAGATGTAACCCCATTACCTCATAATGGATGTAGAAGACCTAAACGGAGACGCGTTTAGGTCTTAATCATTCTCAACCCCCCCCCCCAAAAAAAACTCTTAACCTCATTATTTTCCGTGTTGCAATACCAGATTGACAGAATCGACCATCAAATAGCAGATGATCGCTCCCAAACAGGAACTTTTTTAATTGGCCCTCTAGAAAGGGGACAAGCTACAACTTTGGGTAATTCTCTAAGAAGAGTCCTTATGGGAGGACTTGAAGGGAGTGCAGTCACTGCCGTAAGAATAGCAGGAATTAATCATGAATATGCCACTATTCCTGGAGTTAGAGAAGACGTTTTAGATATTCTTCTCAATTGCAAGCAACTATCAATAAATAGCTCTAATCCAGAGCTTGAAATCGGCAGACTAGTAGCGAGTGGTCCAATGGAAGTGAAGGCGAATGACATCCAATTCTCTTCTCAAGTTGAAATTGTTGATGGCGAAAAACCGATCGCAACTATCCAGGAGGGTCATAACTTAGAGTTGGAAATCCACGTTGAAAGAGGTGTTGGATATAGACCCGTCGACCGAAAGAGTGAAGAGACAACTGCTATTGATTTGCTTCAAATAGATGCTGTATTTATGCCTGTGAAGAGAGTGAATTTTACGATTGATGAAACCGCTGTTGCAGAAGGCGGAACAGGAAGAGAAAGATTAAAAATGGAAGTAGTAACAGATGGCTCAACAAGTCCTGACGATGCTATTGCTGAAGCTGCAAATCAATTAATAGAACTCTTTCAACCTCTTGCTACTGTCACAATGGTTGAGGAAATTCCTGAGGAACCTGAACCATCTCCTGAAGCTCAAATTCCTCTCGAGGAACTAAACTTGTCCGTTAGAGCATATAATTGTTTGAAACGGGCTCAAGTTAACTCAGTTTCGGATTTAATGGGTTTCAGCTATGAAGATCTTCTTGAAATTAAGAACTTTGGCTCTAAATCTGCAGATGAGGTTATTGAGGCTCTAGAGCGCATAGGTATTTCTATTCCACAAAGTAGAACATCTGTTTAACAAATTTTTAAGATTATGAGACATCAACTTAGAATTCCATTATTAAGTAAACCTGCTGACCAGAGGAAAGCACTCCTAAGAGGTTTAACTACACAATTAATTAGGGAAGGTAGAGTAACGACAACAAAAGCTAGGGCAAAAGCTTTAAGAAATGAAGCTGAAAGAATGATTTCACTCGCCAAAGAGGGAAGTTTAGCTTCCAGGAGAAGGGCTATTGGATATATTTATGATAAAAAATTAGTTCATTCATTATTTGAAAAAGCAAAGGAAAGATATGGAGACAGAAATGGTGGATATACACGCATAGTCAGAACTGTATCTAGAAAAGGCGATAACGCTCAGATGGCCATAATCGAGCTTGTTTAAGTTAGTTAATAAAGGAGCTTTTGCTAAAAAATAACTTTTGAAAAGAGTAGCTTTACTAATTCAATATGATGGATCTCATTATTCAGGTTGGCAAAAACAAAAAAATGCAACTACTGTTCAAGAAATTTTAGAAAGAGCTCTTTTAAAGATTACAAATCATATAGTAAAGACTTTTGCAGCAGGCAGGACTGATGCTGGGGTTCATGCATCAGGTCAAGTAGTACACTTTGATGTTGATTATGTTATTCCAGGAAATAGCTATTCTGATGTCTTAAATAGAGTTTTACCTTCAACAATTAGGATCTTGGAATCAGTTGAGGTTAAAGATAATTGGCATGCATGCTATTCAGCAATGTATAGACATTATCGATATGTCATTAATAACAGTAAATTCCCTAACTTGTTTATCAATAATTGGTCATGGCATAGATATCAAAAAGTATTAGATGAAGTTTTAATGTTAAATGCATCCAAGACAATGGTAGGGGAACATGATTTTTTTGCTTTTCAGAAAAGTGGTAGTAATAGAACAGACGCTATTACAAAAATAAAAAATATAGATATTAAAAGAGTAGAAGATTTGATTTTAGTTGATATTAAAGCTACTGGTTTTCTATATGGAATGGTCCGTTTAATTATTGGTCAATTAGTTTTAGTTGGAGAAAAAAAAATATCGCCAGAAATTTTTACAGATAGATGGGTAAACAAAAAGAAAAATGATGTTAAAGAATCTGCTCCAGCTAAGGGGTTATGTTTTGTCAATGCAGTTTATGAAAAAAATGTCTTTAAAAAGATTAATAACAATGATTTTTTCCCTGTATTTTTAATTAAGGGTTTTTCTTAAGTAAAGTTTAAGTAAGCGAATTTTTTGTGTAAATCATTCAAAACTGTTGTTTAATATTCATTCAATAAGGTAGAATTTAGAACCAACTATAAATTTATTTGCATAAATTTGGTAAATGAATAAAACAATTACTCCATCTTTAGAAACCATCGAAAGAAATTGGTTTTTAGTTGACGCAAAAGATAAGACACTTGGGAGACTTGCTACAGAAATTGCAACTGTATTGAGAGGTAAGAATAAACCAACATTTACACCTCATCTAGATACTGGAGATTTTGTCATTGTAGTAAATGCCGAAAAAGTTGAGGTAACAGGTAAAAAAGCATCTCAGAAGTTGTATAGGAGACATTCTGGAAGACCAGGAGGAATGAAAATTGAAAAATTTGAGTCTCTCCAAGAAAGAATTCCTGAAAGAATCATTGAGCAAGCTGTTAAGGGTATGCTGCCACATAACTCTTTAGGAAGACAGCAATTTAAAAAACTAAAAGTTTATAAAGGTGCTGATCATCCTCATGCTGCTCAGAATCCTGTATTATTAAATAGTTAATTTATTAAAATGAATAGTCAAATAAAAAACAAAGCTGTGTATTGGGGAACTGGGAGAAGAAAAACTTCAGTAGCTAGAGTTCGTTTGATTCCAGGAAATGGACTAATCAAAATTAATGGTCGTTCTGGAGATGATTACTTAAACTTTAATCCTCTGCACTTAAATTCAATAAAATCACCTTTGCAAACATTAGGCCTTGAAAATTCTTATGATATTCTGGTAAATGTTTTTGGTGGTGGGTTGACAGGTCAAGCAGATGCTATCAAGCAAGGAGCAGCTAGAGCACTTTGCGAATTATCTCCTGACAATAGGAAACCGCTAAAAACTGAAGGCCATCTCAGTAGAGATCCTAGAGCGAAGGAAAGAAGAAAATATGGTCTTAAAAAAGCAAGAAAAGCTCCTCAATTCTCCAAACGTTAAAGGAATTTTAATTATGCCAAAATCAGAAATACACCCAAAATGGTATCCAGATGCAAAAGTTATTTGTAATGGTGAAGTTGTAATGACGACTGGCTCCACGCAGCCTGAATTACATGTTGATGTATGGAGTGGTAATCATCCTTTCTTCACTGGAACTCAAAAGATTCTTGATACAGAAGGTAGGGTAGATAGGTTTATGAAAAAATATGGAATGGGTTCAGCTAATACGGCTACATCAAAAGAGGAAAAAGAAGAAAAAGATTCTAAAAAATAGAATTTTCAAAAATAAAGCATAATTTCAATTGGAATACTCAACATTAATTGCAAGGTTGAAAACTGCTTCAGAAAGTTTTGAAAATTTGGAAGTGCAGCTTGCAGATCCAGATATAGCTAATGATCCCAAAAAATTAGAATCAATAGCAAGAGAAAGGTCAAAACTGGAACCTTTGGTGATTGATTTTAATAAGTTGCTTGAAACTGATAAAGAAATTGAAGATTCAAAAAATCTACTTAGAGAGAATAGAAATGATAAAGAAATGGAATCTTTGATTAATGAAGAGTTAATAATTTTAGAGGAATGTAAGAATGAACTGATTCAAAAAACCACAATCGCTTTATTACCAAAAGATCCAAGAGATGAGAGAAGTGTAATGTTAGAAATCAGAGCCGGTGCTGGAGGTAACGAGGCTTGTATCTGGGCGGGTGATTTAGCAAGAATGTATGAAAGATATGGACAAAAAATTGGATGGTCTGTAAAACCTGTTAGTGCTTCCGAGTCAGATATGGGAGGATTTAAGGAGTTAGTTATCTCCGTTAAGGGAGATTCTGTATATAGTCAACTTAAATTTGAGGCTGGTGTGCATAGAGTCCAAAGAGTTCCAGCTACTGAATCGCAAGGTAGAGTCCACACCTCTACTGCTACAGTGGCGGTCATGCCTGAGGCTGATCCTGTTGAAGTTAAGATTGAGCCAACTGATTTAGAAGTTGGTACAGCAAGATCAGGAGGTGCAGGGGGACAAAATGTTAATAAAGTAGAGACAGCTATTGATCTTCTCCATAAGCCTACAGGAATAAGAGTTTTTTGTACTCAAGAGAGATCACAATTGCAAAATCGCGAACGAGCAATGGAAATTTTAAGAGCTAAATTATATGAAATTCAATTAAAAGAAGCTAATGCTAAAGAAAGATCACAAAGACTTTCCCAGGTTGGAACAGGTGATAGGAGTGAAAAAATTAGAACTTACAATTTTAAAGATAACAGGACAACTGATCATAGATTAGGTTCCAATTTTTCATTAGAGCCAATTCTTGCTGGTCAATTGGATGAAGTGATTGATGCATGCATTGCCCAAGAACAAAAAAGAATGATGGAAGATTTTAATAACGAAGTAAATTAAGATTTAATTTTTATTAGATTGAAATTCCTATTACGTATTTACTCCATTCTTTATGTCTGCCAGAGTCAATTTGTCTTGTGGCCTCAAAATTGAGATTACTAAGCGGACGATAAGGCTTGCGCATTAAAGGCATATTCGCCTCTTCTGGGGTTCGGTTACCTTTTTGTACATTACATCTGAGACATGCTGTAGTCACGTTTTCCCAGTTATCTGTCCCACCTCTGCTTCTTGGTAAAACATGATCTATTGATAAGTCGCCACCTCTATAATTGCAGTATTGGCAAGCATTATTATCTCTCAGAAGAATATTTTTTCTTGTTAAAGAAACCTCTCTAAAAGGCACCTTCACGTAGTAACGAAGTCTTATAACTGTCGGCAATTTTCTTCCGCTATGTATTGAATATGAGTTATCCTCCTCTAAACTTTCTGCTTTACCTTTGATCATTAAAATAACAGCCCTTCGCCAAGAAGTGATGTTTAAAGGTTCATAAGATGCATTTAAAACTAGAGTCTGGCCCATGCCAAAATACAATTTACATGTCATGCTAACTGTATATTTCAATAAGCGCATATAGTTGTGCAAAGTTAATGCAAATTCAGCAAAAAGATCAGGGATTTAATTTTGATCAATATCCAACTTTTAAAAAAGATATAGATCCAAAACAAAGAGCATGGATAGAAGTTAAAGGCAAAGCAATAGAGACAAATGTAAGGCAGTTAAGAACTAAACTAAGTAAATTTTGTCAATTTATGGCGGTTGTCAAAGCTGATGGATATGGACATGATGCAAAAGTGGTATCTGATTTCGCTATAAAAGGTGGAGCTTCTCAATTAGGCGTTGCCACTTTAAAAGAAGGGATTAAACTACGTTCTTTTGGAGTTAAAAAACCAATTCTCATTCTCGGAAATCTATATACAAAAAGAGATTTAATAATATCCTTTAGAAATGATCTTATGCCAACTATCAGTAGTATAAGAGAGTGTTTAATTTGCAATAATATCGGGAAACACTTTGGCTTCAAATTTTCTTTGCATCTTAAGGTTGATACTGGTATGTCAAGATTAGGATTTGAATCTAATAAATTTGTTCAGCAATTTGAAAAAATAAAATCTTTTGAGAACATTTCAATAGAAGGAATATATAGTCATTTATCGTCTGCAGATGAAGATAATGCATTAGATCCTAAAAGTATTACACAATTACAAAGACTCAAGTTTAATCAATTATTAAAGCAAATTAATCTTCAAAAAAATCATGAAATTAAGATTCATTTGGCTAACTCTGCAGGAATGCTTCTTAAAAAAGATTTTCATTTTCACATGGTACGTGTTGGGCTTTCTATGTATGGATACAGTCCTTTAGACAAAATAGAAAAAAATTTATTACTTAAACCAGCTTTATTTTTGAAAGTTAAAGTAGCTTTTATTAGAACTCTTGATTCAGGTGTTGGTGTAAGTTATGGAGGAAAGTTTGTAACTAGTAGAAAAACTAAGTTAGCTATTTTAAGTATTGGTTACGCAGATGGAGTTCCAAGAAACCTTTCAGGCAAGATAAACGTTATATATAATAATAAACTTTATCCCCAAGTTGGATCCATAACTATGGATCAAATGATGGTGGACATAACAGGCTCAAATGAAATTAGAATTGGTAGTACGATGATATTACTAGGATCTGATGGAGACAAAACAATTTCTCCTCTTGAATGGGCAAGAAAATCTAATACTATCCCGTGGGAAATTCTTTGTTCTTTTAAAAATAGATTACCTAGAGTTCAAATTGATTAGACATTTCGATTAAATAAAAAATTTTGAATGTTTGCAAAAAAATTGATAATGTATAAGAACTGGAGAGGTGGCTGAGTGGTTGAAAGCGGCTCCCTGCTAAGGAGTTACAGGAGGTAACTTTTGTCGAGGGTTCGAATCCCTCCCTCTCCGTGTTTTTGGTAGAGCATGGAAGTTCATAATGTTCCTGAAACTAGTGATACTAATACTTTTGCAGAAATAGGAAAATTAGAGACATTCACAGAGTATCACTGAATTTCATGTTTGGGGGTAGGAAATGGGGTAGGAATATAAAGTGCAGAGTGTAGGGAATTTTTTGCGAAATCCAATTCTTTACAAGTTATACCTGCATCATGAAAAAACCACCCGACAGATATGACTACAAAAGGATGAATTAATCATTAAAACTTTCAATTATTTCTTTGGTTGAATAAATCCCAATGAATGGAGCTGTAAATTCTTGAATAACGCCTGTACTTTTTCCTAAAAAACTATTTTTAACAGATATTAGATCTCCTTCTTTTACAAAAGGATTCCTTCTAGAACCTCTTTTTGCTCTAGCAGAATAAGAAATATTTTTCTTTAAAACCGTCCCATCTTTGTTATACCTTATCAAAACAATTTTTCCTGATAAAGGTCTTATTGGTCCAGTCAAATCAATTGCATCTGATAAGGTAGCCTCTAGGGGTAATTTTATACTTCCAGGATTTTCGACTCTACCAAATATATCTACTGTTATAAATCTTGGAGAAAGACCGCTTAGGATTGATTTTGGGATGATATCTAATGAGGCTGATGCGAGCTTTGGTAAAAATATTCTATCTCCGTCAAATAATCTAATATCGTTAGTAGGATCACTTTCATTTATAAAAGAAGTAAAATCGACTACTGCTCTTTGTTTCCCACCTCCTTTCCCAATGGGAATATCTCTTATTATTTCGATGCGAGACAAATCAGTTTTAGAAGTTATTCCTCCAGCTTTTCTAAGTACATTAGAAATAGTGGTGAAATTTTCGGATGGTCTTTTTATTTGGAAATTTTGCCTTGCAGTATTATTCTGTGGATTTTGATTTAAAGATCTATTAGATTCCCTTCTATTCAATTGCCCTTTAGTCATATTATCGCCATAAATTTCTTTTGAAATAGATTCTTCAGCATCATTTTTTATTTCTCCTTTTTGAGAAGTATCATCTTCTATATTTTCTATTGCAAGAAACTCTCCAGAACTAAAACCTGGGAATTTATAGATTCCAGGATTTCTGATTTCGCCTGATACTAAGATTCTTTGAGGTTTAAAGCTAGCTATTCTAATTTCTACTTCTGTATAAATATTTTCCGAATTTAAATATTTTTTACTTAATAAATTAGATATCTCACTTGTTGTTAACCCCCTAACGTAAGTTTCTTTAAGGAGTGGGAGCATAAGCTCTCCTTCGTTATTAATTGAATATATTCCAGAATCCATAAATCTAAATTGATTTATTCTTATTTCCATATCAGTAAATTTTAAATATTTTTCATATTTTTTCTCAAGTAGATCTTTTGCTTGGTAAATATTTAGTCCTTTTACATATACTGAACCTAATTCAGGTAAATATATTTCTCCCTCTTGATCAATGGGATATTGGCGATTAAATTCAGGAATATAGGTAAATTTAATATCTAGGACATCGCCCTCATCTAATTTATAATTGCTCAAATCATTTCTAGGGTTTAAATAGGATATATTTTCTGGATCATATTCCAATTCAATTAATCCTATACCTCTTGGTTTATTTTTAAATTCAATTAAAAGAGAATCTCCAGTATCAACAATATAATCTTCTAATTCATTTTTTGGATTTAAATAATTAATATCAATCTCAGTTCTATTTTTTGCATTTTTCAGAATTAGTTCAATAGTTTCGGAATCAAGATTGAGGTCTTCTAATTTACTTCTTGAATCTAAATTATCTATTGCGAGCTCTTCATTACTATTCAAAGTTGCATTATTATTGCCTGCCTCGACGAGGTCAAATATAAAAACAGATATCAAAACATTAAAAATAAAAAGAAATTTCAAATTACTTTTATATCTAAGTAATTTGAAAATTTTTCCAGGAATATTGATTTGAACTTTCAAAAACAAAAATTAACTAGTTTTAGTCTACTATTTTATTAGAACTCTAGCTATCTAGCTAATTGAGATTGTAAGCTTTACTTCAACTAACCATAAATATAAAGAATATCTAAATTAGAGCAATCGTAAAAAAAATTTAGTTTTTTTGATTTCTTTCCTATTGGGCGAATGTTAGTCTCCATAAATCTTTGAAATTAGAGGGTTAAATTGCAGTAAAAACATAGAGGGTAGGATTCAGGGTAGGAAATCTTCCTTTTTTCTTTTTTATGCTTCCATATAGTTCCATATACTTCCATTTAGATTCACTCTAAACTCATCCCTCTCCGTAATTAATTAAGAAATTTTTTAATTAATACTTGTTTTAAAACAAGTCAAGATTAATATCTTTTAGGTCATAAATAGAATTTAAAATCAAGTCAGCTCCTGCATTTCTAAGACTTGTTTCGTAAGAATTACGTTCTTTTAATCGAGAATTTAAATGTAAATGAGGGGGAGCTATGCCGATACTTATGAATTTCTGAGATGGTATTTCTTTTCTGGCATTTATAACTGTATTTATATCTGCAATAGTATCTCCTACGTATGCAATAGGAATATTTGATTCGCCGAGTTTATTTGCTAGAAGCTTTTTTGATAAGTTAATAAAACCTTTAGGATCAGGCTTGTCAGGGGCATCTCCCATAGAAATTAATGGTGGCGATTTTAGTCCAAGTCTTTTTTCTAAAACAAATTTTGCAGAAGCAGACTCTGCACCACTTACAAAACCCCAAATTATTCCATTGCCTTGAATTAAATCAAAAAACTTTTTATCAACTAATAACTCCTCATTTGTTATGTATCCAGACCAATATTTACTATCTTTGTTTGGATCTCCACCAAAGTAAAGCTCTCCAAAACATTTTACTATTTCTTCTCTTGAAGGGATTTTAAGGTTTAAGTTCTCTTTTTTTATTCTTCTTTTTATAAGCTCTAAACTTAAATCCCAATCATTATTCCATATCCCCTCATTTTTTGCATTATCAATATCTAAATAACTTGGCTCCCATCCAGAAAATTTGTAAACTGTTTTTTTTAATGAAAGCCTATAACTATTTTCTACGCTCCGGATTACCCCATCTATATCAAACAAAATTAAACAAATATTTTTCAATTAATTTTCTTAATTCTTTTATAAAAGATTAGTATTCTTATCAGAAAAAAGCAAAAAAGATATTTTCTCCTTAATAATGAATTATCTAAACTTAATTTTGTAAATATCCTCTTGGAGTAAGAAATATTTCATCTATTAACGTGGTTTGAGAATTACCAATAATAATTATTGATAACATATCAATTTCTTCAAAAGGAATTGTGTTTAAAGTGGAAAAGTTTTTAGATTGATTTTCTCTCCCTACCTGTCTAGCTATTAAAACGGGAGTATCCCCTTTCCTGGTTTTTAAACATAGATCAATTGTACTTTTTAGCTGCCAATTTCTTTCAATGGATTGAGGATTAAATAAAGCTATTACAAAATCACCCATAAGAGCTCCTTCAATTCTTTTTTTTATTAAAGACCATGGAGTTAATTTATCGCTTAAGCTTATTGAACAAAAGTCATTCATTAGTGGAGCACCACTAATCGCAGCGGCTAATTGCACACTACTTATACCTGGATGTACGTTAAAGTAAGGTCTATATTCTTTGTTGATTTTTTGAAGCAATTCTAAAAGTAAACCAGCCATGCCATAAAATCCAGACTCACCTGAAGAAATTAAAGCCACTTTTATTCCTTCCTCGGCTAGTTTAATTGCTTTACTACACCTCTCTTTTTCTTCAGTAAGTTTACTTTCAATTAAAACTTGGTCACTCCTTTTTAAGGGCTTAATTAAATCTAAATACATTTTGTATCCGATCCAAACAGTACATCTTGAAAGTGCTTTTTTTGCATTACTGGTTAAGAAGGAGATATCGCCAGGCCCACTTCCAATAATATGTATTTCGCCATTGGTTGGATTATATTGATTTTTTGATTCTGCTACAGCGATAGTTACTGCCCCAGATTGATTTTTAAAAATTCTTTTTTCTTTTAATAATTTTGATTCTTCTCCTGCTGCTAGTAAGCAAGAGGCTTCTGCTACGGAAGGTGTGCCAATTTCCTTTTGCACGACTTTTGATGGATTTGGAACAATTATTGTTGAAAGATCTTCTTTACTAAAAAACTTTATAGGCAAGTTTTTTTCTTCAGAAAGTTCTAAAATTCCTTTCTCATCTTTTTTAATATCAATAGTTGCAAATCCCGCAATTGATTGCTGTGATAAATTTCCTGACTTCAAAAAATTATTTAAAGAATTTGCTATTAATTCTTTGCTTGTATTTCTTTCACATCCTATGCCAATCCATAATACGGGAGGATGCCAATTTCTTTGATTATTTTCGAATATACTCACATGAAATGTTGAATCTGGTTTTTCAATTTCTTTTTCATTAATTTGATTAATAATCTCCCCTGATTTTGAAGTTTTCCATAAGCTATTACCAGATAATTGTTTGCAAAATATTTCTTCGTTCTTAGCTTGTTTAATTACTAGTTTTGACCAATCCTTTATGTTGCCAGATCTTTTCCAACCCCATTGATCCCCAAATGCATCAAGATTTAAGAAGCTTTGATCATTGGAATTATTAGTTTCTATTATTTCGCCACCAAGTAAATTAGCAATTTGACATGCAATATTTTGTGTATTTGACTGATGTAAGCCAATTAAAGGAATTATTTTAGAACATTTTTTATCTATAACGATTACACCTGGATCTTGATCTTTAGAGGTTAAAAAAGAATTTATTATGCGTATTGATGCAGCAATTGAGCCTATAAAAATTATTAAATCTATCTCCTGCCATTTTTTAAGTAAGATTTCTCTAGGTTTTTGTACTTCAATAAGTTCATTTTTCTCTCCATCATCTTTTGAAGAACCTGCAATATATATATCTTTGACAAATTCGGTTTTTTTAAGCCTTTTTAAAATTTCTTTTGAATTATTAGATAGACCTATAGCAATTCCTTTCAAATCAGAAATTATTGATAGTTATGTTGAAATTATATCCTGTCGCTGGATTTAAAAAATTTTCTTTGAAATATAAAAAAAAATTTAAGAAATTTACATAAAATTTGAGTAAAAATACTCATAATTGTGTCATAGACTAGAATTTAACAAAATATTCATATAGTAACAATCATTAGAACATTTGTTACGTTAATGCATAACGAAAGAATCTTTGCCTTATTATTTTTGAAACGAATATTTAAAGTTCCGAAGCATTCGTTTTCTTGAACATTATTATTTAAAAATAGTTTCAAGATCCGATCAATCGGCTTTAATGTCAATTATTTTCGAGGTGCTAGATGACCATCAGCCCACCAGAAAGTGGAGAAAAAAACAAAAAAGTTTTGGAGGATCCTGTTAAGGCCGATCCAAGACCTATTGATTTTGCCAAATTAGATAAGCCAGGTTTCTGGTCAAGTAAATTATCTAAAGGTCCAAAAACTACAACTTGGATCTGGAATTTGCATGCTGATGCACATGATTTCGATGTGCATACAGGCGATGCTGAAGAAGCAACAAGAAAAATCTTTTCAGCTCATTTTGGACATCTTGCAGTTATTTTCATATGGATGAGTGCTGCATTTTTCCATGGAGCAAGATTTTCTAATTATTCAGGTTGGTTAGCTGATCCAACTCATGTCAAACCCGGAGCTCAGCAAGTATGGGCAATTGTTGGTCAAGAAATGCTTAATGCTGATCTTGGTGCTAACTACAACGGTATTCAAATCAGTTCAGGAATATTCCATATGTGGCGAGCATGGGGAATTACCAATGAGAGTGAACTGATGGCTTTAGCAATAGGTGCTGTAGTAATGGCTGCACTTATGCTTCATGCTGGAATTTTTCATTATCACAAAGCAGCTCCAAAAATGGAGTGGTTCCAAGATATTGAGTCTATGCTTAACCATCATATAGCTGGTTTAGTAGGACTAGGTTCTTTAGCATGGGCTGGTCATTGTATTCATATCGGAGCTCCTACTGCAGCTCTCTTAGATGCCATTGACGCAGGCTCTCCTTTAGTCATCAATGGTAAAGAAATAGCAACTATTGCAGATATGCCTATGCCGCATCAACTCTGTGATCCTCAAATTATCGGTCAGATATTTCCAGGATTAGCAAGTGGTACAGGTAATTTCTTCAGTTTAAACTGGTTAGCTTTCTCAGATTTCCTTACTTTCAAAGGTGGACTTAACCCTGTGACAGGAAGCTTATGGATGACTGATGTTTCACATCATCATTTAGCTTTTGGCGTTATAGCAATTATTGGTGGTCATATGTACAGAACCAATTACGGTATTGGTCATAGTATGAAAGAAATATTAGATTCACAGCAAGGAGACCCAATATTATTCCCTGCTCCTAAAGGTCATCAAGGTCTTTTTGAGTTCATGGCAGAAAGTAGACATGCCCAGCTTGCGGTAAACCTAGCAATGCTTGGATCAATAAGTATACTTGTATCTCATCACATGTATGCGATGCCTCCATATCCATACATAGCTACTGACTACATGACAGTTCTTGGATTATTTACTCATCACATGTGGATAGGTGGATTATTCATAGTAGGTGCAGGCGCGCATGCAGGAATTGCAATGGTTAGAGACTACGATCCAGCAAAACATATTGATAATGTATTAGACAGAATCCTTAAAGCAAGAGATGCCTTAATCAGTCATTTGAACTGGGTATGTATGTGGTTAGGATTCCATAGTTTTGGACTCTATATTCACAACGATACTATGAGAGCTTTGGGTAGACCCCAAGATATGTTTAGTGATTCTGCAATCCAACTTCAGCCAATTTTTGCTCAATGGGTACAGAACATCCAAGCATCTGCTGTGGGAACTTCTCTTTTAGCAGGTACTGCTGAAGCTTTACCTCACAAAGCTTTAAGCGAAGTTTTTAATGGAAGTTTAGTAGAGGTTGGTGGAAAGGTTGCTATAGCTCCAATTCCATTAGGTACAGCTGATTTAATGATTCATCATATTCATGCTTTCCAAATTCACGTAACTGTTTTGATACTTCTCAAAGGAGTACTTTACGCAAGAAGTTCAAGGTTGATCCCTGATAAAGCTTCTTTAGGGTTTAGATTCCCTTGTGATGGACCTGGAAGAGGTGGTACATGTCAAGTTTCTTCATGGGATCACGTGTTCTTGGCTCTTTTCTGGATGTATAACTGTTTATCAATAGTTATTTTCCACTTCTCTTGGAAAATGCAGAGTGATGTTTGGGGACTTACTGGAGGTAATTTCGCACAAAGCGCCATTACTATTAATGGTTGGTTAAGAGATTTCCTTTGGGCGCAAGCTTCTCAAGTATTAACAAGTTATGGCCAATCCATAAGCATGTACGGTTTGATGTTCTTAGGAGCTCACTTCATATGGGCATTTAGTTTAATGTTCCTCTTTAGTGGACGTGGATATTGGCAAGAATTATTTGAATCAATTGTTTGGGCGCATAACAAACTTAAAGTTGCTCCAACCATTCAACCAAGAGCTTTATCTATCACTCAGGGTAGAGCAGTAGGTGTAACACACTTCCTTGTCGGTGGTATTGCTACCACATGGGCTTTCTTCCATGCTCGCCTTTTCGGCCTGGGCTAACTACCTGAACTTCACCTTTTTAATTCAATGGCAACAAAATTTCCATCATTTAACCAGGGTCTAGCTCAGGACCCTACAACCCGACGAATATGGTACGGAATAGCTACCGCTCATGACTTTGAAAGTCATGATGGTATGACCGAAGAAAAGCTTTATCAGAAGCTTTTCTCTACGCATTTTGGTCATCTAGCAATAATCGCCCTCTGGGTAGCTGGTAACTTATTTCATATTGCTTGGCAAGGTAACTTCGAGCAGTTTGTACTTGATCCAACTCACGTTCGTCCTATTGCTCATGCTATTTGGGATCCTCATTTTGGATCTGGTATCACAGAAGCAATGACACAAGCTGGAGCTAATGGTCCAGTAAACATAGCTTACTCAGGCCTCTACCATTGGTGGTACACAATTGGAATGAGAACTAATGAGCAACTCTTCCAAGCTTCAATTTTCATGAGTATTTTGGCTTGTTGGACTCTATTTGCTGGTTGGTTACACTTACAGCCAAAATTCAGACCTTCTCTTGCTTGGTTTAAAAATGCAGAGTCAAGATTAAATCATCATTTAGCTGTCTTATTTGGTTTTAGTAGTATCGCTTGGACAGGTCATTTGGTTCATGTTGCTATACCTGAATCAAGAGGACAGCATGTAGGTTGGGATAACTGGTTAACAGTGCTTCCACACCCTGCAGGATTAGCTCCTTTCTTTACTTTAAACTGGGGAGCTTATGCCCAAAATCCTGATTCTTTAGATCAAGTATTTGGAACAGCTGAAGGAGCTGGAACAGCAATCTTTACTTTTTTAGGTGGTCTTCATCCTCAAAGCGAAGCATTATGGCTTACCGATATTGCGCATCACCATATTGCGATTGGTACAGTTTTTGTAATTGCAGGTCATATGTATAGAAATACTTTTGGTATTGGTCATAGCCTCAAAGAAATTACAGAAGCTCATAATACAAGACACCCTAATGATCCTCATAAAGGTAGTTTCGGAATTAACCATGATGGAATATATGAAACTGTAAATAATTCATTACATTTCCAACTTGGACTAGCATTAGCATCACTTGGTGTAGCAACTTCTCTTGTAGCGCAACATATGGGTGCACTTCCCTCTTACGCTTTTATTGCGAGGGATTACACTACACAATCTGCTTTATATAGTCATCATCAGTACATAGCAATGTTCTTGATGGTTGGTGCATTTGCACATGGAGCCATTTTCTTTGTAAGAGATTACGATCCAGAATTAAATAAAGATAATGTATTGGCAAGAGTTCTTGGGACAAAGGAAGCTTTAATAAGTCATCTTAGCTGGGTAACAATGTTGCTAGGATTCCATACTCTTGGAATTTATGTTCATAACGACGTTGTTGTAGCTTTTGGTAATCCTGAAAAGCAAATTCTAATTGAGCCAGTATTTGCTCAATTTGTTCAAGCTGCTCAAGGTAAGATGATGTATGGCTTCAATGCTCTATTGTCTGATCCTACAAGTTCAGCAACTCTCGCTGCTAATTCATTACCAGGTAATCATTACTGGATGGATTTGATAAATAGACAAGATGCATTAAGTGCTTTCTTACCTATTGGTCCTGCAGATTTCTTAGTTCACCATGCTATCGCTTTAGGTCTTCATACAACCGCTTTAATTCTTATCAAAGGTGCACTTGATGCTAGAGGAACAAAATTAATTCCTGACAAGAAAGATTTAGGTTATGCATTCCCTTGTGATGGACCTGGACGTGGAGGTACTTGTGATAGTTCATCTTGGGATGCTATGTACTTAGCTATGTTCTGGGCATTAAATTTACTAGCATGGGTAACTTTCTACTGGCATTGGAAACACCTAGCAATATGGCAGGGCAATGTAGCACAATTTAATGAATCAGGAACTTATCTAATGGGTTGGTTTAGAGATTATCTCTGGTTAAACTCTGCTCAACTTATTAACGGATATAATCCATTTGGAGTAAACTCTTTATCTCCTTGGGCTTGGATGTTCCTATTCGGTCACTTAGTTTGGGCTACTGGTTTCATGTTCCTAATATCATGGCGTGGTTATTGGCAAGAATTAATTGAAACATTAGTTTGGGCACATCAGCGTACTCCAATAGCTAATCTTGTTGGCTGGAGAGACAAGCCAGTTGCACTGTCAATTGTTCAAGCTAGATTAGTTGGACTAGCACATTTCACGATTGGAAACATTCTTACATTCGGTGCATTTGTTATTGCATCAACTTCAGGTAAGTTTGGTTAAATTTTTCTTAAATAATCTAAATCACCACATTTGTGGTGATTTTTTTTTGTTTAATTTTAATGTTCTAAATTAAGTTAAAATTATATAAATAATATCAAATATAAATGTTAGATATAAAACAATTAATTTCTATTATTATCCCTGTTTACAACGAAAGTGAGAGTATTGGTTTTTTATTGGATGAAGTTATAAATGTAATGTCATTTCATGAATTAAGTTTTGAATTGATTGTTGTCAATGATGGTTCTAAAGATAATACTTATCAAGTATTGAAAGAATTAACTCTCAAAATTAAAGAATTGTCAGTAATTTCCCTTCGAAAAAATTATGGGCAAACTGCAGCAATGTCAGCTGGCTTTGATTATTCTAAAGGTGATATTATCATTACTTTGGATGGTGATTTACAGAATGATCCAAATGATATTCCTAAATTAATTTCCGAAATTAATGATGGGTATGATTTAATTTGTGGGTGGAGGTTTGATAGAAAAGATAAATTAATTAATAGAAAGATACCATCAAAAATAGCGAATAAATTAATAGCTCACGTAACAGGTTTGAAGTTGCATGACTACGGATGCTCATTAAAAGCTTTTAAGAAAGAAATAATAGATGATATTAAGTTGTATGGTGAACTTCACAGGTTTCTGCCCGTTTTAGCAAATATTGAAGGTGCAAGAATCAAAGAAATTAAAGTAAATCATAGAAG
This sequence comes from Prochlorococcus marinus XMU1406, assembly GCF_017696055.1. NCBI lineage: Bacteria > Bacillati > Cyanobacteriota > Cyanophyceae > Synechococcales > Prochlorococcaceae > Prochlorococcus > Prochlorococcus marinus. The sequence goes on along the minus strand of NZ_JAAORG010000003.1, from coordinate 377,922 downwards.
CAGGCAATATGGATCTAGTAAATATGGAATTGATAGAACTTTTAGAGTTTTAATGGATTTACTAACTGTTTGGTTTATGACTAAATTTTTAACAAGACCAATGTATGGATTTGGTTTTGTTGGAATTATAAGTATTTTCATAAGCCTTGCGATGAGTTCTTATTTGATAGGTTTAAAAATAATGGGTGAGGATATTGGAAATCGTCCATTGCTAATGTTTGCATTAATATTAGGAATTGCTGGTGTTCAATTATTTAGCTTTGGATTATTGAGCGAACTTTTAATTAGGACTTATCATGAAAGTCAAAGTCGTCCAATTTACAGAATTAGATCAATAAGCAGTACTAATAAAAATTGATTGTTTACTTGAACTTTCTTATTAATAAAGCTGAAATTTCAACGACTTCAGGAGAAATATCTCTTAGGCCTTTTCGTAAAATTGGTAATGTTGATTTATCAGCCAATTCTTCCGCAATTTTTAATGCCTTTAATTTATTTTCTGTACTACCCTGAAAAAGACTAAACATTTTATTTCTTTGAGAATTTTTATAAAATACTGAGTACTTTTTTTCTTCGTCATCTAATAAAAAACTATTTTTATTAGATGAAAATTTATTATTTTTATTTAATTTTATAGAATATAAACTGCTTTTATTTATTAACTTTTTAAATCTTCTTTTTTTAAAAACTAGAAGTAATATTCCTATAAAAATAATAAGTACAATTGCGAAAAAATTTATCATGTAAAAAGTTAATAATTTTTATATCATCCAGTAATAAAATTAACACTATTTCGCAGATAAATACTAAAGTGTTTAAAGATGTTTAAAGAACTATGCCATCTGATTTACCAAGCCTTTTACCCTCAATTTTTGTTCCATTAATTGGTATAGCAATGCCTGCTGTTTTTATCGTATTGATTGGAAGATTAATTACAGCAACTGAATAAATTATCAAACACTAAATTTTTAAAAAAATGAGCGACTTTCAAAAATCTTTCTCAGAATCAACAAGTTCTATTAAGTTTGATGAGAAATACATAGATACTTCTGTAAAACCAAATGATATTGGCGTAGCAGAACAATGGGCAGTAAAAACAGTTGCTGATCCTTTTGTTGGCAATTTAGCTACTCCAGTTAATAGTGGTTATTTTACAAAAGCCTTTATAAATAATTTACCTTTTTACAGAGAAGGTATTTCCCCTAATTTTAGAGGTTTAGAAACTGGAGCAGCTTTTGGATATCTTCTTTACGGACCTTTCACAATGACTGGCCCATTAAGAAATTCTGAATTTGCTTTAACTGCTGGACTTCTAGCTACTATTGGAGCTGTTCATATTTTGACAGCACTTTTTGTTCTATACAATGCACCCGGTAAAGCACCTAATGTGCAACCTCCAGATGCGACTGTTAATAATCCTCCAAAGGACTTATTTACAAGAGCTGGTTGGGCTGATTTTACAAGTGGATTTTGGTTAGGAGGCTGTGGAGGAGCTGTTTTTGCTTGGTTACTTGTTGGGACATTACACTTAGATACCATAATGCCAATCATTAAAAATATTTGGACTGCTGGTTAATTCTTAATTCCTAAAGAAAGAATAAGTAATATTTTAAATTAAACGGTGAGCTCTACTCACTAACGTATTGTTCTGTCCCATCTATAACTTCTAACTACTCTTCCTGCGGAAATTAGTTTCGATTTATAATGCAATGAGATTTTATCATTAGTCTGTTTTAGGGTATCTAATCCTATTCCATTTCTTCCGAAATCCTTTCCTGAGCAATGGTAATAGTATCCATTTCCTTTGTAGATTCCAATATGATCACATTTTTCTTCATTCCCAAAAAATAAAAGATCGCCTGGTTGAAGAGCTGCATAAGATTCGTTGAAATAAAAAAGGTGTTTACAAAAACTTTTTATTTGATAAGAGTCTCGTGGTATATAAATATGATGTTTTAAAAAAGCGGTCTGAATTAACCCGGAACAATCAAAGTTGGGCCCTAATGTGCCTCCCCATAGGTATTCATTAGTTAACTCAGATTGATCCTTGATCCATTTTAAAATTGATTTAACTTTATCTTTTATAAAGAAGTGTTCTTTTTTTGTATCTTCAGTTTTTCCCAATTCGTATTTCTCAATAATTAATCCATCTAAATTTATCCAACATACGTAACCATCTTCATATAGTTGAACTAGTATTCTTGAAAATTTATGGTTATGTTGATAAATGTTTGGATAAAGTAGCTTAAAAATTCTATTTTTAAATATTTCAGTCACTAATTTATCTTCTGTTTCATTTTGATATCCAGAAATATTAACTTTTAATTTCCACCAAATAGTTTTTGAAAAATTAGTTTGTTTAAATAGTGAGATAGGCTTTTTATAATTTTCCATACAATGTCCTTTTACTATTTAAGTAAAGAGATGGGTCTAGCCTTAAATAATATTTTAGGTAAAGCATGCTCTTATAATAAAGATTTTTCAAGAGAAGATATTGCCATAACTTGGATTAATTATAAAAGCGATAATAAAAGTGTATATAAAGGTTTTGGAGCTGGTATTAATAATAAAAAAATGGTTTACCCTGCCAGCATAGTCAAGTTGGTTTATAGCCTTGCTGCATATTATTGGGTTAAAAAAGGTAGTTTATTTTTATCAGACGAACTTAATGATGCTGTAAGTAAAATGTTATCTTTCTCGAGTAATAATGCAACAAGCTTCTTAATTGATTTACTTACTGGAACAACAAGTGGACCTTGTATTGAAGGCGAATTATGGGAAAATTGGAAATATCAAAGAAACATAATAAACGATTGGCTACATGATTTAAAATGGGAGGAATTGCGTGGGATAAATTGCTGTCAGAAGACCTGGGATGATGGCCCATTTGGTCGTGAAAAAGAATTTTATGGACATGATAATAAAAATAGAAACGCTATGAATTCTGATTCAGCTGCAAGGGTTTTGGAGGAAATTATGATTCATATTAACTATAAAAAAAACGACTTGAATTTACGAAGTTTTTTAAAAAGAAATTTAAATAAAGTTGTGCTTACAAACGATTCTCTTAATCAAATAGATGGTTTTTTGGGTGAAGGATTACCAGAAAACATTAATCTTTGGAGTAAAGCAGGCTTAATGTCTGAAGTTAGACATGATTCAGCTTGGTGGACTAATAGTCAATCACTACACACTTTGTTAGTTGTTTTTTGTAATGGAGAAAAATATGCTAAAGATACTTCATTCTTACCCTTAATAGCCAAAGAAGTATATGAATTTAATAAGAGTTATAAAATTAAAGGCTAAAGTGCATCGTCTAAGTAATTAGAATCTAATTCATTAGTATAGGCTTCATAAGGTAACATCATTACCTCTTTAATATTTAAATCATTCATAATCCACTCTCTATATTCTGCTAACAAACTTTTTCTATCTTCATTATTTAATTCATAAATACGCAATGCTGTATCTTTAAAGTTTTCTTTAATTAAATTTTCAATTTCTTTCTTCTTCATTTTATATTAATTCTCCTTCCATAATCACTCTTCTTATTGTTGACAATGCAATTCCTGTTTGTGATCTGATTGATCGATACGAATATCCCTCATTACGCAATCTGATTACTAAAGACTCTTTTAAAGGACTAATTTTGGGCCTTCCTCCCAGATTATTTCCAGATAATTTTCTGCGTAATAGTTTTTCTTTTTTTCTTTCAACTAAACTTTTCTCTTCTAAATTATCTAATTCATATAAAATCTTAAAAATTGAAGAATTTGCTTTAGAGGATTGATTATCAGCAAAAAAACCAGCCAAAGTTTGCAATTTAATATCCTTACTAATAAGTTTATTTATTGTCCGCAAACATTCTTTTTTATTTTTAAATGCTCGATCAAGCTGAGTCATTATTAATTGATCGCCTTCAGATAAACAATTTATAGCTTGATTGAGTTGGGGTTTGATTTCTTCATCTAAACTTATAAATTCCGAGAAAACTAAACTACAACCCTTTTCCTTTAAAAATTTTATTTGCTCTTCTAAATATTCATATTCATTATTAGTAGCTCTAGCATAACCTATTGCTTTAGAGCTTTTATATTTTTCGGATAGTAAAAGACGCTTTCTTTTAAATTTAAAACTCAATGTTTTATTAGATATATTTTTTACTGTATCAATAAATAAATAAAAAAACACTTTTTAGTACAAAAAATTCTTAATATAAAAACTTTTTAGTTAATTATGATGCAATTAATATGTTCTGATATCTGTGTTAAAAATAACGTTCTTAATACTGTTTCAATTTAAGTTGATGAAACAAAAATATTATGTAACTAGTACATTTAATTGGTATGTTTTTAATTATCGATGGACTACTTGAATTTATTTATTTTTTTACTTCTATTAAATAGACTTCATTTTTAAAATTATTAATAGTTAATTCAAATTGTTTTTAGTAAAATAAGTTTACAGGCCAGAAACATTTAAATTGACTAATAATTCTAATAGTTTAATTTCAAAACCTGATTGGTTAAGAGTAAAAGCTCCTCAAGTTGAGAGAATTGGGAATACTGCAAATTTGTTAAATGATTTAAATCTCAATACTGTATGTCAAGAAGCAAGCTGTCCAAATATTGGTGAATGTTTTGCTAGTGGAACAGCCACTTTCCTAATAATGGGCCCTGGCTGTACTAGGGCATGTCCATATTGCGATATTGATTTTGATAGATCTAAAAGAGAACTAGATCCAACAGAACCATATCGTTTAGCTGAAGCCGTTTATAGAATGAACCTCAAACATGTTGTAATCACATCAGTCAATAGAGACGATCTTGAGGATGGTGGCGCATCTCAATTCTTTGAATGTGTTTATCAAGTAAGAAAAAAATCTCCTGAAACTTCCATTGAGCTTTTAATTCCTGATTTTTGTGGCAACTGGAAAGCTCTTGAAAAAGTTCTTGATTCAAATCCAAACGTTTTAAATCACAATATTGAGACTGTACCTTCACTATATAAAAAAGTAAGACCTCAGGGTAAATATGATAGAACTCTTGAGTTACTTAAAAGAACCAGAGAATATTCTTCAAAAGTTTATACAAAGTCAGGCTTTATGCTTGGTTTAGGGGAAAAAGATGAGGAGGTCTTAAGTCTTCTTAAGGATTTAAAAAGTAATTTCGTTGATATTGTTACTATTGGCCAATATTTATCTCCTGGCCCTAAGCATTTACCTGTTCAAAGATTTGTGAGTCCCTCAAAATTTAATTACTTTAAAGTTTTCGGGGAAAAAGATTTGGACTTTATGCAAGTAGTTAGTTCTCCTTTAACTCGAAGTAGTTACCATGCTGAAGAGATTCAAAAACTTATGAAAAAGTATCCAAGATAGTTTTTTCATTTAGTTCGAATCTACCCACTCATTTAATTTCCATTCAACAAGATTATTCTTAATCATTGGATCATTCTTAATTATTTTTAGTGCATTTTTATAATTATTCATTTCAAGAATGAGTAATCCTCCGTCACCTGGCCTATTTAATTCATCTACTAAAAAACCACTTTTTATATTAATTCCCTCTTTTTTTAATTTTTTTATCCAATCAATATGTTCTTTAATTATTTTTCGTTTTAAATCATTGTTAATTAAATATTCTTTTTTTATAATTTCAGTCTTTACAAAGAAAGGCATTTACATTTTCTTTATGCCAAGCATCTCTTCTTCGCTTGGAGGAACAATTAATTTGAAATTACTTTTAAAATTAGACCAATTTTTAATTATTTCGGCAGCCTTTAAGCTATTTGTTTTTGCTCGATATTCTCTAATAATTTCCAATAAAATATCTTCCTGCTTTGATGAAGTTATTTTATGAATGCTAACTATTTCTTTATTAACTTTATTACTTAAATCATTATTCTCATCGATTATAAAAGCTATTCCACCAGTCATGCCAGCACCAATATTCCTTCCAGTGGAACCTAGAATCACTACTTTCCCGCCAGTCATGTATTCACAACAATGATCACCTGCTCCTTCTGTTACTGCTATTGCACCACTATTTCTTACTGCAAATCTTTCTCCCGATTTTCCTAATGCAAATAATTTCCCACCTGTAGCTCCGTAAAGGCAAGTATTTCCCAGTATGACTTGTTCAGAGGAGATTTTATCTATTTTTGGTGGAATTATTGTGAGAATTCCTCCATTCATTCCTTTACAGACATAATCATTAGCTTCTCCGATTAATTGAACATTCATTCCCTTCAATAAAAAGGCACCAAAGCTTTGTCCTGCATACCCTTTGAAATTTAAGTTGAGTTCGCCATTGAAGCCTGTGTTTCCATGAAGTTCTGCAATTTCGCCTGATATTTTCGCACAAACACTTCTATCTGTATTTTTTATCTCAATTTCTTTTGTTAATTTTTCGTGATTTTTAATTGAATCTATAAATTCAGTATCAGACAAAAACTTGTCTTCTAGTACAGAACCATTACTATGGGCATTTTTTGAATGTTTTAACCATGATCTGTCAGTGGTTGAGTGTTCATTATTTACTAAAGAAGAAAGATCGATATTAGAAGTTTTTGGAAGACCGATATTTCTTGCAGAAAGAAATTCTTGATTACCAATCAGTTCTTCCAAATTAGAAACACCAATACTACTCATTATCTGTCTTACTTCTTCAGCAATATACAAGAAAAAATTGACAACATTTTCTGGAATACCTTTAAATCTTTTTCTTAATTCTTCTTTTTGAGTTGCAACTCCAACAGGACACTTGTTTGTATGACAAACCCGAGCCATTATGCATCCTTCAGCAATCATCGCTACAGAACCGAAACCGTATTCTTGAGCGCCTAGTAAAGCTGCAATAACCACATCCCAGCCTGTTTTCAGACCTCCATCAGTTCTTAAAATGACTCGTTCTCGTAAGTTATTTTCTAATAGAGATTTATGAACCTCAGCAACACCTAGTTCCCATGGTAAACCTGCATGTTTAATAGAACTTAAGGGTGAAGCACCTGTACCTCCGTCATGGCCTGAAATTTGAATTACATCTGCATTAGCTTTGCTTACTCCAGCCGCAATAGTGCCTATACCAATTTCAGAAACAAGTTTAACGCTCACTTTCGCTTTTGGATGAACTTGGTGTAAGTCATGGATAAGTTGAGCTAAATCTTCAATTGAATAAATATCATGATGCGGAGGAGGAGATATTAGAGCTACTCCAGGTTTACTATTTCTTAGTTTTGCGATGTAGGAATCAACTTTGGGACCAGGCAATTGTCCCCCTTCTCCAGGTTTTGCACCTTGAGCCATTTTAATTTCGAGTTGTTTCCCACTTCTTAGATATTCAGGTGTAACTCCAAATCTACCTGATGCTATTTGTTTAATAGCTGAGCATGCGGTGTCTCCATTTTCTAGACCTTTAATAAATGGCAACGTCGCAGATTGGGTATTTTCATCGATATCATTTAAAACATTAAAACGAGCTGGATCTTCTCCCCCCTCTCCGCTATTACTTTTCCCACCGATTCTATTCATCGCAACTGCTAATACTTCATGTGCTTCTCTTGATAAAGCACCCAAACTCATACCTCCAGTACAGAACCTTTTACAAATTGATTCAACACTTTCAACTTCCTCTAATGGAATGCTTTTTCTTTTTGAATTAATTGTTAGTAAATCTCTTAGAGATGTAGTGGGTCTATTACTAATGAGTTTTTTGTAAGTTTCAAAATGATCGTATCCTGGTCCTTGTTTTACAGCTGAATGTAAAACTTTGGACATCTCAGGATTATTTGAGTGATATTCTCCATTATTTCTATATTGTACAAATCCTAAAAATTCTAATTTTTTTAAATCGATCTCTGGATAGGCCTTCGTATGTATCGAAAGTGTTTCATTAGTTAATTCTTTTAAGGTTATGCCAGCGATACGGCTTGTTGTACCATCAAAAGCAATTTTTATTAAGTCAGATCCAAGGCCTACAGCTTCAAAAATTTGTGCGCCATGGTAACTAGATAAAAGTGAGATACCAATTTTCGAAAGAATTTTTCTTAGACCGTCTTCTAGAGCTTTTTTAATATTTTCTTGAACATCAATTATTGATAATGGATTTATTTTTTTGCTATCAATGAGTTTTTGTGTTTTTGGATGTTTTAACCAGTGCCTTCCCGCTTCGAAAGTCAACCAAGGGCAAACTGCACTCGCGCCATAACCAATCAAACAAGCCAAGTGATGAGTGCTCCAACATTGACCAGTTTCAATAATTAGAGAAGCTTTTAGCCTTATTTCTTTTTTTAAAAGATAATGATGAACTGCCCCAACAGCAAGTAAAGGAGGAATAAAAGTTTTTTTAGGATTAATTCCCTTGTCAGAAATGATAATTAAAGAGCAACCTTCTTTTATAGAGAGCTCACTCTGTTCGCAAATTGCTTTCAATTGGTTTTCTAAGCCTTGGATACCTTCCTCTATATCAAACAAACTTGAAATTGTTTGAGATTTAATTTTTGAGTTTTTAATGGAAATGATTTCTTCTTCATTCAGAATTGGACTTTTTAAATGAACAAAAGGTTTAGGATCTTTAATCTCAAATGGTGTACATCTTTCTCCAATATGCATCTCTAAACTCATTACAAGTTTTTCTCTCAGAGGGTCGATAGGAGGATTTGTAACTTGCGCAAATCTTTGCTTGAAATAGTCATATAAAATATGTGGTTTTGAAGAAAGCACTGCTAATGGAATATCATCTCCCATGCAATAAGTTGGCTCTTTAGCTAATGAAGCCATTGAATCCAATATAAGATCATTATCTTCTGCTGAAAAACCGTACGCAGTTTGTTGTTGTAACAACTCAAGGTCCTTTAGTTTGCAGTCTTTGAGCCATTCAATATTTTTAATTTTTATAGTTCTCTTACTAAGGAGATTTTTATAATCATGCCTTTGAGCTGCTTCTGATTTGACTTCCCAATTTCGGAGGATTCTATTCTGATGAAAATCAACCGCTAACATTTGTCCAGGTCCTAATCGACCTTTCTCTATTACTCTTTCCTCTTCAATTTCTACTACTCCTGTTTCTGAACCCATTATTACAAAACCATCATTTGTGATTGAATATCTTGCTGGTCTGAGACCGTTTCTATCAAGCGTTGCTCCTACAAAATTTCCATCTGCAAATACAAGAAGGGCAGGACCATCCCAAGCTTCCTGTGAGCTCGCTGAATACTCATAAAATGCTTTAATATCCTCCCTTTGAGTAAGTTCTGGCTGATCTCTAAATGCTTCAGGAACAAGTTTTAATAATGAATCAGTTATTGGTTGGCCTGAGCGAATATTAATCTCAAGGGTTGCATCAAGATTTGATGAATCGCTTTTATTAACATCTACAATCGGCTTTAGTTCATTAGATAAATCTCCCCAAAAATCATCTATATGTGTTTCTGAAGCTTTAGCCCAATTGATATTACCTAAGAGGGTATTTATTTCACCATTATGACCTAAAAATCTCATGGGTTGAGCTAGCGGCCATTTTGGAAGTGTATTGGTACTAAATCTCCGATGATAAACAGAAAATGAGACCTCAAAACTCTTTTCTTTTAGATCTTGATAAAACTCAGATAATATTTCAGAACGCACCATTCCTTTGTAAACAACTGTTTGAGAACTTAGCGAGGCAAAATAAAATTCACAATCCCCAACATGGTTTTTAAAACTATCTCTTATTTTTTTTTCAATTCTTTTTCTTAGTTGGAATAAAATTCTCTCAATATCCTGATGGTTTTTTTTATCTATTAATAAAATCCACTGACAGATGAATGGAGCATTTGCTTTGGCTAAAGGACCTAAGATTTCATTATTAACAGGTACTGTTCTCCAAGATGTTTTGTTGATTCTTAATTTTTCTGCTTCCTCCTCGCATATTGATTTACATTCTTCAATTTTCTCTTTTTTATTAGGCATAAAAATCATACCTAAACCTTTATCAAAGTCTTTTTTATTTTCAAAATTAACTTCTTTTTCTAAGTAATTCCATGGGATTGAACACAAAATGCCCGCCCCATCTCCTGAGTCACTATCCCCTCCACAACCTCCTCTATGCTCCATGCAATTAAGGCCTTTGAGGGATTGTTTTAAGATCCAGTTGCTTTCTATCCCATTAATATTTGCTATGAAACCAACTCCACACGCATCTTTTTCACCAATTATTCCATTTGGGGAATAACTATCTTGATATGGCCCAACGATTCTTTTGATACTCTCTCCCATGGATTATTTAATTCTATATAAGTTATTTATGTATTCCTATTATAAAAATAAATACGAAAATAAATCTAAAGATAATGAATATTTACCAAAGAATTTTAATTTCACAAATTTTTAGAAAAATATCTTTAAAAACTTTTAGTTGGTGCTCGTAAAAGGTTATGATATTTAAATGTTTATTTTTTCAAAATATAATAGATGCCAACCATCTCACAATTAATAGGTTCAGAAAGAAAACGTCTGACAAGAAAAACAAAATCCCCAGCTTTAAAGGCTTGCCCTGAAAGAAGAGGGGTATGTACTAGAGTTTATACATCAACACCTAAAAAACCTAATTCAGCTCTTAGAAAAGTTGCAAGGGTTAGATTAACTTCTGGTTTTGAAGTAACGGCTTATATTCCTGGAATTGGACATAATTTACAAGAACACTCTGTAGTACTTCTTAGGGGTGGAAGAGTTAAGGACTTACCTGGGGTTAGATATCATATAATAAGAGGAACTTTAGATACGGCTGGAGTCAAAGATAGACGTCAATCCAGATCTAAGTATGGAGCAAAAGCTCCAAAAGATTAATTTGTAAACAGTACTCTTTAAAAACATGTCACGTCGTAATGCAGCAGTAAAAAGACCAGTTCTCCCAGATCCTCAATTTAATAGCCGTTTAGCTTCTATGATGATTTCTCGATTGATGAAACATGGAAAAAAATCTACAGCTCAAAAAATATTGTCTGATGCTTTCTCTTTAATAAGTGAGAGAACTGGCGGGAATGCAGTTGAATTATTTGAAACAGCAGTTAAAAATGCTACGCCTCTTGTTGAGGTAAGAGCTAGAAGGGTTGGTGGTGCCACATATCAAGTGCCTATGGAAGTACGCCAAGAGAGGGGTACAGCTATGGCATTAAGATGGCTTGTCACATTCTCACGGGCGAGAAATGGCAAAAGTATGTCTCAAAAACTTGCTGGTGAGTTAATGGACGCTGCAAATGAAACCGGTAGTTCTGTTAAAAAAAGAGAAGATACCCACAAAATGGCTGAAGCTAATAAAGCTTTTGCACATTACAGATATTAATTTCGTCAAAAAGGTACTCAAGTAGTTTATTATTATTAAGAGTTTGCTTTTGGTGAACTAAAATTATCAAAATTTATTTTATTTGGAGCTTTAAAATTGGCACGCGACTTTCCCCTAGAACGAGTAAGGAACATAGGTATAGCCGCTCATATTGATGCAGGGAAGACAACAACAACTGAAAGAATCTTGTTTTATTCAGGTGTGGTCCACAAAATAGGAGAGGTTCATGATGGCGCTGCAGTAACTGATTGGATGGCTCAAGAAAGAGAAAGAGGAATAACAATTACAGCTGCTGCAATATCTACTAGTTGGCAAGATCATAGAATCAATATTATCGATACTCCAGGACACGTTGACTTCACTATTGAAGTTGAAAGATCGATGAGAGTTTTGGACGGAGTTATTGCTGTATTTTGCGCTGTTGGAGGAGTTCAGCCTCAATCTGAAACAGTTTGGCGTCAAGCTGATAGATACTCTGTTCCAAGAATGGTTTTTGTAAATAAAATGGACAGAACTGGAGCAGATTTCTTAAAAGTTAATGAGCAGATAAAAGATCGACTTAAGGCAAATGCATTTCCTATACAATTACCAATTGGAGCTGAAGGAGATCTCACTGGCATTATTGATTTAGTTGCTAATAAAGCTTATCTCTACAAAAATGATCTTGGTACTGATATTGAAGAAGCTCCTATCCCAACTGAGATGCAGGAAGAGGCTGCTGAGTGGAGATTTAAGTTGATGGAGAGCGTAGCAGAAAATGATGAAGAGTTAATTGAAATATTCCTCGATACAGGAGAATTATCTGAAGAACAACTTAAAAAAGGTATAAGGGAAGGTGTTTTAAAACATGGATTAGTCCCTGTACTGTGTGGTTCAGCTTTTAAGAATAAAGGTGTCCAACTTGTACTAGATGCTGTCGTTGATTACTTGCCAGCTCCAGTTGATGTGAAACCAATACAAGGTGTTCTACCCAGTGGTAAAGAAGACGTCAGGCCTTCAGATGATAATGCTCCTTTCAGTGCATTAGCTTTCAAAGTGATGTCAGATCCTTATGGGAAATTAACCTTTGTAAGGATGTATTCAGGTGTTCTTTCGAAGGGAAGCTATGTCATGAATTCTACAAAAGACGCTAAAGAGAGAATTTCTAGATTAGTAATTCTGAAGGCTGATGAAAGAGAGGAGGTAGATGAATTGAGGGCAGGAGATTTAGGAGCTGTATTAGGTCTTAAGAACACAACAACAGGTGACACTCTTTGTAACACAGAAGATCCCATAGTTTTGGAGACATTGTTTATCCCTGAACCAGTTATCTCAGTGGCTGTAGAGCCAAAAACCAAAGGGGATATGGAAAAATTATCAAAAGCTTTAGTTGCTTTGTCTGAAGAAGATCCAACCTTTAGAGTAAGTACAGATCCTGAGACAAATCAAACTGTTATTGCAGGTATGGGTGAACTGCACCTGGAAATCCTCGTTGATAGAATGTTAAGGGAATTTAAAGTTGAAGCTAATATTGGAGCCCCTCAGGTTTCATACAGAGAAACTATTAGGTCAAGTTCTAAAGGTGAGGGTAAATATGCAAGACAGACTGGAGGTAAAGGTCAATATGGTCATGTAATAATTGAAATGGAGCCTGCTGAGGTTGGTAAAGGTTTCGAATTTGTCAACAAAATTGTTGGCGGAGCTGTACCAAAAGAGTACATAGGTCCTGCATCTAATGGGATGAAAGAAACTTGTGAATCCGGTGTTCTTGCCGGTTATCCACTTATTGATGTAAAAGTAACACTAGTCGATGGTTCATTCCACGATGTAGACTCATCTGAAATGGCCTTCAAAATTGCAGGTTCCATGGCTTTTAAAGATGGGGTTAAAAAATGCAATCCTGTCCTCCTAGAGCCTATGATGAAAGTTGAGGTCGAAAGTCCTGACGACTTTCTTGGATCTGTAATTGGTGATCTCTCTTCTAGAAGAGGTCAAGTAGAAGGACAGTCTGTTGATGACGGATTGTCTAAGGTACAGGCCAAAGTGCCCTTAGCCGAAATGTTCGGTTATGCCACTCAACTCCGATCAATGACTCAAGGTCGGGGTATATTTTCAATGGAGTTCGCAAATTATGAGGAAGTTCCTCGTAATGTTGCTGAAGCTATCATTTCCAAGAATCAGGGCAACTCCTGATCTCTAAACCAAAACACTCTTAAACCCTCGATTCTTTAATTCAAAATGGCTCGCGAGAAGTTCGAAAGGAACAAACCACATGTCAACATAGGTACTATTGGCCATGTTGATCATGGAAAAACAACACTAACTGCTGCTATTACAAATGTATTAGCCAAAAAAGGTCAAGCTCAAGCTCAAGACTATGGAGACATTGATGGTGCTCCCGAAGAAAGAGAGCGTGGTATTACAATTAATACAGCTCACGTCGAGTATGAAACTGAAGGCAGACATTATGCTCATGTCGATTGCCCAGGCCATGCTGATTATGTAAAAAACATGATTACAGGGGCCGCCCAGATGGACGGAGCTATTCTAGTTTGTGCAGCTACAGATGGCCCAATGGCACAAACTAAAGAGCATATTCTTCTAGCTAAACAGGTTGGAGTTCCAGCTCTTGTAGTTGCTCTTAATAAGTGCGATATGGTCGATGATGAAGAAATTATTGAACTTGTTGAAATGGAAATTAGGGAACTATTAGATAGTTATGACTTCCCTGGAGATGATATTCCCATAGTTCAAGTTTCTGGTTTAAAAGCTCTTGAAGGAGATTCAACTTGGGAATCAAAGATTGAAGAATTAATGAAAGCAGTTGATGCTAGCATTCCAGAGCCTGAAAGAGAAGTTGACAAACCATTCTTGATGGCAGTTGAAGACGTTTTCTCGATTACTGGTAGAGGAACTGTTGCTACTGGAAGAATTGAGAGAGGTAAAGTTAAGGTTGGAGAAGAAGTAGAAATAGTTGGAATAAGAGACACAAGAATAACAACTGTTACTGGAGTTGAAATGTTCCGTAAACTTCTTGATGAAGGTATGGCTGGCGATAATGTAGGTTTACTTTTACGTGGTGTCCAAAAAGAAGATATTGAGAGAGGAATGGTACTTGTTAAGAAAGGATCTATTACCCCTCATACCCAGTTCGAAGGAGAAGTTTATGTTCTTAAAAAAGAAGAGGGCGGAAGACATACTCCTTTCTTCGCAGGATATAGACCTCAGTTTTATATCAGAACAACTGATGTTACAGGTCAAATAACCGCGTTTACTTCTGATGATGGTTCTAATGTTGAAATGGTTATGCCAGGAGACAGAATCAAGATGACTGGAGAATTAATCTGTCCAGTAGCGATTGAACAAGGTATGCGATTTGCAATCCGTGAAGGTGGACGTACTATCGGTGCTGGAGTTGTTTCTAAAATACTCAAATAATATATTTGAATTTTAAAAATTTAACCTCAATCATCTAATATAGGTATATGGATAAGGGTCATTTAATTAATGACCCTTTACTAGAAGTTATTTGAAACTATGACCGCATCAATTGCACAACAAAAAATAAGAATAAGATTGAAAGCATTTGATAGAAGAATGCTGGATTTATCTTGCGATAAAATAATCCAAACTGCTGATACTACTTCTGCCTCAGCAATAGGACCAATCCCTTTACCTACAAAAAGGAAGATTTATTGTGTCCTAAGATCACCACATGTAGATAAAGATTCTAGAGAGCATTTTGAAACAAGAACGCATCGAAGAATAATAGATATCTACAGCCCTTCCGCAAAAACTATTGATGCTTTAATGAAACTAGATCTTCCAAGTGGTGTAGATATAGAAGTTAAACTTTAATTAAACCCGAAATAGCCCTAAATTGATTAATATAAAAGCAATGATATGACGATTAAATGGGCGAACTCTCAGTAAGGGAATTACCTTTATTTCCTTTGTCAGAAGTAGTTCTTTTTCCTCAAGAAGTATTGCCTTTGCATATTTTTGAATCGAGATATAGGATTATGCTCCAATCTGTTCTTGAGAGTGATTCTATGTTTGGAGTTATCAAATGGGATCCAGCAACTAAAAGTATGGCTAACGTGGGATGTTGCGCACAAATTATAAAACATCAAACTGCAGAAGATGGGAGAAGTAATATTATTACTCTCGGACAACAAAGATTTCAAGTCTTAGAAATTATGCGTTCGACACCATTTTGTTCCGCTATGGTTAGTTGGATTAGTGATGATAATATTGATGACTTTCAAAAATTAGATTCTCTAAAAGATTCAGTCAGAGAAGCACTAAATGATGTTATTAATTTAACAAGTAAATTGACTAATACTAAGAGGAATCTACCTGATAAATTACCTGAAAACCCAATAGATTTATCATTTTGGATAGGTGCTCATTTGGGCGGTCCTGTTGCAGAGGAGCAGCAACGACTTCTTGAAGAAAGAAATACTTTTATCCGTTTGCAAAGAGAATATGAAATGCTTGACCACACAAGAAAACAACTTGCAGCAAGAACAGCTTTGAAAGAAAGTTTTCCTGATACAAAAGAAAATTAAATGTTTGAATTATTATCCCCTTTTTTTCTACTAGTTTTATTCTTTCTAGTCCTATTCATAATCTGGAGAATTAATGCTAGAAAATATATTTCTTCAGGTACAGTGGCTTCTGCATATGATGCTTGGACACAGGATAAATTACTTGAGAGATTGTGGGGAGAACATATACATTTGGGTTTTTATCCCTCAGGGAAAAAAAATATTGATTTTAGAAAGGCTAAAGTTCAGTTTGTTCATGAATTAGTCAAATGGAGTGGTTTAGATAAATTGCCAAAGGGATCCAGAATACTCGATGTAGGTTGTGGAATAGGGGGAAGTTCTAGGATTCTTGCAAAATATTATGGGTATAATGTCACTGGCATTACAATTAGTCCGGCGCAAGTTAAACGAGCAAGAGAACTTACTCCTCATGGTCTAAATTGCAACTTCCAAGTTATGGATGCTTTGGATTTAACATTTGAAGATGGATCATTTGATGCGGTCTGGAGTGTTGAGGCTGGTGCACACATGAATGATAAAAATAGGTTTGCAGATGAAATGCTGAGAACTCTAAGACCTGGAGGTTATTTGGCATTGGCTGATTGGAACTCAAGAGACCTCGAAGAATACCCCCCATCATTTTTTGAGAAGTTAGTTCTTAATCAATTACTTGAACAATGGGTACATCCTAATTTTATTAGTATTAAAAAATTCGGTAATATTCTGAGAACTAACAAAAATAGTTCAGGTAGAGTTATTTCTGAAAATTGGAATTCTTATACAAACCCTTCATGGTATGACTCCATTATTGAAGGGATTCGAAAGCCCCTCTCAATTTTGTCACTTGGCCCATTTGCGTTAGTAAAGTCGATTAGAGAAGTTCCCACAATACTTCTAATGAATTGGGCATTTAGAAAAGGTTTAATGGAGTTTGGTGTTTATAAATGTAGAGGATAAATTAATCTAGTTCAACTTTTTCAGAAATATAATTTCCAAAATCTACAAAATTCTTGCAAAGTGGCTTTAGTATATTTTTTAATTCAAGAAAATTTTTAATGTTAGTTTGATTATTTATTTCTAAATCAATGTAAATTATATATTCACCTAATTCTCTTTTTGAAGGTCTAGATTCAATCTTACTCATATTAAATCCAAAATCTGCAATATTATTTATGGCTTTAAGCAAAGCACCAGGTTTATTTGATATTAATGAGAAAGCAAAACTGGCAATATTAGCTAAATTAGAATTTGATTCCTTACTCAATAAGACAAATCTAGTGCAATTACCTGGAACATCATTAATAGGGAAGGCTAATTCTTTAAGTCCTTCGATATGAATTAATGATTTTGAACCGATAGCAGCTCTGAATTTACTTCCCTTAACCATATTGACAGCTTCTGATGTTGAATTTGTTGGAAGAGTAATTGCATTTGGAAGATTTTCAGATAACCATTCTGAACATTGAGCTAAGGCTTGAGGATGAGATAATACTTCTGAAATATTTGAAAGTTCTCCTTCACTAATTAATGCATGTTTTATAGGTAAAACAATTGCTTTATTTATAAAAATTTCAGGAAATTTCCAAAGGGCATCTAGAGTAGCGGTAACTCCCCCTTCTACGGAATTTTCTATAGGGACAACAGCAGCATCACAATTGTTGTACGCTATTGATTTAATGACCGAATGTAACCCATTACATGGTACAAATATAGGTGTCTGAAAATTGGCAAGCTTTGATAATATATGAGCTGCTTTTTCTGCATATGTTCCCTTAGGACCTAAATATGCAACTTGTCTGCGCATGATTAATCGTAAAAAAAAAAGAGATCAAATAAGCATTGGAGGTATATAGAGAATGTTATTGTCTTTTGATGCTAAACAGAAACTAAAACTTTCTGTAACACGTAATAAAGAATATCTTTCTAAATATCTTTTGGAAGAAGAAAGAGTTGTTGGAGCAATGCTTGACTCCAAAAAATTAGTACCAGAAGGAGCAGGTAGATATAAGTATACAGTAACAAGTTTTAAGGTTTTTCAATTAGATATTAACCCTGTTGTCTCAATTGCGGTAGAAAATAAAGATGGAATTTTAAAAATGAGTGCCCTTGAAAGTAAATTGGATGGCTTGGGGATGATAGATGATTTTAATCTAATTTTGAAAGCGAATTTGGAAGCAACTGATATTGGGTTAGAAGGTGAGGCCCTTCTTGGGGTATCTGTAAGCCAACCCCCCCTACTGAAGCTGGTACCAAAGAAAATTTTGGAATCTACTGGTCATTCGGTATTAAATGGGATTCTCTTGGGTATAAAGTCAAGGGTTCAACAGCAACTAGTAAAAGATTTTTTGGATTGGTCTGAATTCAATAAGATTTGATTTTTTTTAAAAAACTTTTTCTATGAAGTTTAGTTATTCCATTTTTTTTGATTAATGAAAAATGCTCTCTGGTTCCATAACCTTTATTTTTAAATATCAAGTATCCTGAGTATTTTTGTTCTAACCTCTCCATTAGATTGTCGCGAGAAACTTTAGCAATTATGCTTGCTGAAGCTATCGAGATAAACTTTGAATCTCCAGATACTATGTTTTTCTGAATTCCTTCCCATGGCCTTAATAATAAGGGGCCATCAATTAATAATTCAGCTGGCATCTCTTTTAATTTTTTTAAAGCTCTTATCATTGAAAGTTCTGTCGCAACTCTGATACCTAACTTATCTATTTCTCGAGTCGAAGATTGCCCAATTCCATAATCTGTAGAGAGTAATAAAATTTTTGGTAAAAGTAATTTTCTTTTTTTGGGAGTTAATTTTTTACTATCTGTTACTCCAAATTGCTTTAAAATATTTTTATTTTTTTCAGTTAATACTATAACTGCTGAAAAAACTGGCCCAAAAATTGCCCCCCTTCCCACTTCATCTATTCCAACTTCGAATACTTTATTCAATGCTTGCTGAAGATCTTCTTCTCTTTTTTCTTGAATTGTTTAGCTCATGTGTAAGTTCAATTTCGTCCTTTTTATCTTTAAATACAACTTCATTATTTTCATTTGTTAATTTATATTGAGAATTTGCATCTGCTTCAGTTTGAATTTTTTCTTCTCCCGATTTTGATATTTTTTTTATTTGTTTTTCTTTTGTTTTTTTATTATCTAAGGTTTTTTCGATTTTCTGGTTACTGTCTTTTAAATGTACAAAATTATTGCTGGTTAGATATTCTTTACCTAACTTTATAAGTGGATTAATACCTAATTGACTGAAAACAATTTTTTCTTCATTAGTAAGACAAACTGTGATTATATTTTTTTCTTTTGAATTTGATTGGTTCAAATTATCATTTTCATTTTCTTTCTTATTAGAATAATTCTCTTTACTTAGTTCTTTGGAGTTAAGTATTTCTTTTTCAAATTTTTGCTGTTCATCAGTCGATTGGGAAGTATCTATATCTAAAGATTTTAAGTTGTTTGATTGATTAGATTTATTTTCAACATTTTTAATTTTTAAGTTAGAAATTTCGTGATTTAATATATTTTCTACATGTCCTGTACCATCGCATGTAGAACATTTTTTACCGAATAATTCATATATATTTTGACCCTGTCTTTTTCTGGTTAACTCCACTAAGCCTAATTCAGTAAGCTGAGCTATTTGAGGCCTCGCAGAATCATCTTTTATTGCTGAGGTAAAGTGCTCTAGTAACTGAAATTGATCTCTTCTAGATTCCATATCAATAAAATCTACTACTATAACTCCACCAATATTTCTTAATTTCATTTGTCTTGAGATTTCTACTGCTGCTTCGCAGTTGGTCCACAAAACGGTTTGTCTTGAGTTGGCGGATCTTGTAAATGATCCAGAGTTTACATCGATTACAGTTAAAGCTTCAGTAGGTTCAATAATAATGTAGCCCCCCGAAGGAAGATCTACTCTTGGCTGGAGAGCTTTTTGAATTGTTTTCTTAATTTCGTATTTCTCGAAAATATGTTGGTTTAAACTGTTATCGTGAAATTTAATTTCAATATCTGATTCATAATTTATTAAAAAATCTTTTGCCCTTTCAACTGAAAATTTACTATCGATAATTATACTTTTAGTCGATTCTTTAATATGATCTCTTAGAATCTTAAGAGAGAAATCATCATCTCTTTTTACTAGGTTTGGCGGATCAGAAGCTTCAGAAACTTTTAGAATATTTTCCCATTGTTGAATTAAATCTTCTAGATCTTCAATTAGAAGTTCTTCTTTTATCTTTTCGGCTTCAGTTCTAAATAACAAGCCTGTGCTAGGTGGTTTTATTAAAACACCAAGAGCTTTTAAACGGCTTCGTTCTGTTTCTGTATTTATTTTTCTTGAAATATTTACTCCTTGGCCATATGGCTGTAATACTAAGTATTTCCCTGGGATTGAAATACTTCCGCTTAGTCTCGGCCCTTTAGATCCTGTGGGTTCTTTTATTACCTGTACGAGAACTTTTTGTTTTGGTTCTAATAATTCAGTTATTCCAAATGTCCCTTTTTTGAGTCTCAGTGGACCTAAATCTGAAACATGGATAAATCCATTTTTCTCACTTTCCCCAATATTTATGAAAGCGGCATCAATGCCAGGAAGAACATTTTCAACTGTCCCTAAAAAAATATCGCCAATTTGATATTGACCTTGTGCGACGATTAATTCATCAACTCGATCATCTGTGAGTAGTGCTGCAATTCGAGACTGCTCAGCGATGATAATTTGCTGAGACATATATTTGATTCTGAATGATTTGGATTTTGAAAATCATCTAAATTAAATAATTAGATTTTATCTTTTAATAAAGCAATTTTTTATAGCTATTATTGTTTACTTTTTAAAGTTAATAGTGATTGAATTCTGCTATTTATAGAGCTTTAAACGATTTTCAAATTAATTGAAATTGAATTCATAGCTATGATTATCTCTTGAATTGATCATAACTAAGATAATATTAACATCTAATCACCACTAAAGCACGTTGATACATTATTCTAATATTGGTGAAAATTTTTTAATCTAAAGTGGTTCAAGTAAACGAAAATTATTTAAAACTCAAAGCAGGCTATTTATTTCCTGAAATTGCAAAAAGGGTAAAAATATATTCTCAATCAAATATGAATGATGAAATTATTAAGCTTGGTATAGGAGATGTTACAGAACCATTACCTAGAGCATGCATAAAGGCTATGGGTAAAGCTTTAGATGATATGGGAACAAAAGATGGTTTTAGAGGTTATGGACCAGAGCAAGGTTATTATTGGCTCAGAGAAAAAATATCAGAGCATGATTTTATTTCGAGAGGCTGTCAAATTGATCCTGAAGAAATATTTGTTTCAGATGGCTCTAAATGTGATAGTAGCAATATTTTAGATATTCTTGGCAAAGATAATTCGATTGCTGTAACAGACCCTGTTTATCCTGTTTATGTAGATAGTAACGTTATGACAGGAAGAACTGGAGATGCTCTTGAAAATGGTATTTATCAAGGATTGACATATCTTGCAATAAACGAGGGGAATAATTTTTTGCCAGAACTACCTGAAAAAAAAGTTGATATTTTATATCTTTGTTTTCCTAATAATCCCACTGGAGCAACGATTAATAAAAAAGAATTGAAAAAGTGGGTTGATTATGCACTTCAAAACAAATCTCTAATACTTTTTGATGCAGCTTATGAAGCATTTATTCAAGATAATGATATTCCACATTCAATATATGAGATTGAGGGAGCAAAGGATTGTGCAATTGAATTTAGATCTTTTTCAAAGAATGCAGGATTCACTGGTGTTAGATGTGCTTTTACAGTAATACCTAAAAATCTCAAAGGTTTGAGTTCAAAAAATGAAGAAATAAACTTATGGCCTCTTTGGAATAGGCGACAATCTACAAAGTTCAATGGAGTAAGTTATGTGGTTCAGAGAGGAGCAGAGGCTGTTTATTCTCCTGAAGGGAAGAAAGAGGTAAGAGGTTTAATTGATTTTTATATGGAAAATGCAAAAATCATGAAAAATAAACTGCAGAATGCAGGATATAAAGTTTATGGCGGGGACAATGCACCTTATATCTGGATTAAAGTTCCTGATCGAATGACATCCTGGGACTTTTTTGATTTCCTTCTCGAAAAAGTTAGTGTAGTTGGAACACCTGGGAGCGGGTTTGGATTATCAGGAGAAGGTTATTTTCGTTTGTCAGCATTTAACTCACGATCAAACGTCATTAATGCAATGGAAAGAATAATTAGTATATAATTATCGGTACTATTGAGATTCAAAAATTTTAATGCTATCTATAAAGTTAGAACAAAGTGTAAGTAATAATTCCGCAGTTATTGAAAAGAAACCTGCTGAATTAAAAAATAAATCTCCAAAATATAAGGTTTTACTTCATAATGACCCAGTTAATTCTATGGAGTATGTCACTATTTCACTAAGAGAAGTTGTGCCGCAATTAAGCGAACAAGATGCTATAGCCATAATGCTAGAGGCACACAACACGGGTGTAGGTTTGGTGATTGTTTGTGATTTAGAGCCAGCAGAATTCTATTCAGAATCATTAAAATCGAAGGGCATTTCTAGTTCAATTGAGAAAGATGATTAATTAAGGTTTAATTTATTTTTTGGCTTGAACTAATTTCCTTTCAGATAAGGGACGGACTTTTAAGGATTCTCTTAGGGAAGATTTTCCATATTCTCTTTCAAGAATGTTAATAACTGTTTTGCCAAATTCATCTTCTGGATTATCAAAAGCTTCTAAGCAAACCTGACCAAGTTTTTTCCCTAATGAGCCTGGATTCCATAGAAGTTTTCTCGCTGTCCAGGGCATCATGCTCATTGGATTATAATTAGGCTTCAAAATTTTATGCTCCAAGGCGTACTTTTCAAGAAGAGTATGAGGTTGCAAACCTATAAAGAATATAGCTGGATCAACTAAGCCCCTACCAAAAATATTTTCTAATTCCCTATGGTAAGCAATCGTTTGTCTTATGGTACTTGGCGTTTCATCAAAAACATTAAATGAATAATTGACTGAAACATGGTTCTTGAAACCTGATTGGACTAGCATTCTGCAATTATTCAATACAGTTTCAAGGTCATAAGCTAATCTCATTTTTCTAACAAGTTCTTGAGATCCCGAAGTGATACCTATTTCAAAATAGCTCATACCCGTATCAACCATAAGCTGAGCTAGCTCAGCATCAATATTATCTGCTCTAATGTATGCAGCCCAATTGATATCGTCCCAACCTTGATCCTTGATGGCTTGCAAAAGTGTTTTTGCATCTTCAATATGTTTTTTAGCCGGAATAAATTGTGCATCAGTGAACCAAAATCCTCTTACTCCAAGATCATATAGTTGCTTCATTTCTTTGATTACTTCGTTAACAGGATTAACGCGAACCTGCTTTCCCTCCACAACTGTATAAACACAGAAACAACAATTATGAGGACAACCTCTTTTCGTTTGAACCCCTACATAGTAATCACCTCCTTCTATATACCAATTGAATTCAGGCCATATTGATTTAATATATCGATAGTCGCAGGCAGTTTTAATGGTGCCTGAAGGTTGTTCATGTATTAATTTGTTCCGAGGTTTTTGTCCAGCAGAATAACATCTTTCTTCCTCTATAGAATCTCCCCTAATGATTTTCTCTATTAGATTTTCTCCCTCTCCAACAGAAATAACAGTTCCTTTTGGAAGTAGATTACCTAACTGTTCATAGAAGACACTAACAGCCCCTCCTCCCAAAATTACTTTTACGTCTTTGTTGTATTTTTGTGCTCTTTTTAGTCCCATCTTGACTAAAGAAGTATTTCTATATATTTCTCCATAATGAGATGCAATTAATTTTAATCCTCCCCAAGAACCTCTAATTTTTTTTAAAATATTTTTTGAGTAGAAAACTTCAAAAGAGTTTTGTAGTGGATTTCCACTTCTGCCATCAACAGGTGCATAAATTTGTATATCTCTCCATGAAAAAATGATTAGATGAGGTCTAAATTGATCAATTTTTCTAGATAAATTTTGGGAAACTTTATTTGATGGAATTATTGCTAAATCGATGAATTGCTGCTCTATCTCTGGGAAACATTTATGAATATGGTCTGCTAAATAAATAGGTCCTATTGGAAATATTGGATTACATGGTAGTCTTACCGTAAGGATTTTTCCGTAGTGCCTTCTGTGGTGATTTTTTTTATTTAATTTTTCAAACTTCAAATTAAAATTCATGTTATGAAATTTAATCAAATTATTTTCTTTAAGAATCTAACTACTTTATTACTAATTTGGAGAAATTAAAAATTCTATGAAAATACTCATGAAAATTTTATTTCATTCAGATATCAGAAATCATATAAATCCAGCATACTTTGAGCAGTTTTAGTCCATCTATCCATCTAGATATATTTGGTGCTCCAGATTTTCTAGCATAATATCTAACAGGATAATTTAATATTTTAATATTATTATTAGCAGCTTCAAATATTATCGTAAAGTCTCCAAATGGGTCAGCCTTTGAATCCCAGCTTCCATTTTGTTTCATAAGTTTAAAGAATTTTCTTGAAAAAACTTTTGTTCCACAGAGTGAATCTGAGACAGGCTTATTTATGAGAATTGATAGAAATATTGCAAAGAGTCTATTTCCTATATAATTTGCCCATCTCATCGCATCTTTTTCCATTGGAAAAGTTGTGCGGGCGCAATTAATTAGGATATTTTTATTTTTGGTTGATTCTATAATTGCTGAAATACTGTCATCAATATCTACAGTAAAATCACTATCAATTATTGCGAGGGTCTCACCTGAAGAAATATTAAATCCCTCTACAACTGCATTTTTTTTTCCTTTAGAGGTTTGTTTTAAAAGAGATATCTTGAAGAAATTTGAGAAATTTTCTTTTAACTCTTTCAAAATGTCATATGTATTATCATTGCTATTGCCTTCAACGAAAATAATTTCTAATTTATTGGGTATATTTTTGAATTTATTTAAAGCATTAATTAAAAGTTCTTTATTACCAGCTTCATTTCTTGCAGGAATTACTATCGATATTAAATGTTCAGAAATATTTTCACTATATTTATAAAATACTATTTCTAGTTCGTAGGCAAGTTGCTTTATAATTGGAACCTTCCGAAAAATATTTTTTAGAGATTTTGGAATTAGCTTAGTGGGCAAAGGAGTTAGTTTTTTTGCTTTCCATCTAATTGATCTGTAGTTATAAATTTCTGCTAGAGATTCAATATCGCATAAAGTTATTCTTGCTTTGCTAGTAGTTTCTCTAAAAATTCTTGAATCTAATTTTAGCCACCTTGTAATTGGCTCCCAAGTATTACCACGGACTTTAATGGAAATAAATTCGTTATTATCTTTGAATAATTGATGAAGTTTATTATTAGTTAAATTCCAACTATTAACAGATTTCATTATTAAAGATTACAGACGACATCTCATTATATATTAATTACTTTTTTAATATTAATTTCCATGGGTTTAAAATTTCATTTTCATATAACACCTCAAAAGAATAATCATTGCTTTTTATCTTTTTAGGACCAGTTGTCCATGCTAATTCAGATTTTTTTAGCTGATCAATACTTTCTAATCCTTCACCTAATTGAGGAGTTAATAAAGAAATTCTTATGATTTTTGATTGGGATAGAGAATTCGTGATCCCTGATTTATCAACCTGTATTGGTTGATTTTTTACTATATCAAAAGATGATAAGTATTCCATTTTTTCTCTTAGTTCTCTGGATCTATCAGTGAATAATCCTGATTGCAAAAGAAATGAAGTTAATAGGTAAGGTCCAATAATTAGAATTATTAATATTTCTTTGAATGAGTTGTTATATTTTATTAAAGACCAAGATACTCCGAAAAATAATAATCCTAGAATTAGAAATGTATTTTCTTTAGAGCTAAAGTTAATAGTATTTTTCAAGAAAAAATAATATATGAAAGTTAGAGCAAATATAAATAATGGAATTATTTTTGAAGTTAGAAATAAAAAAATTTTGCGATAATTTTGAGAATTGAATAAATATTTTATTCCTACATAAGCATTTAATGAAAAAATAGATGAAATTTGCAGGGTATAGTATGGCGTTTTCGTAGAGAAAATACTCAGTGTTAGTATTAATATTAAGGGAAAAAAAGTAAGTATATATTTATTCTCTTTAGTTTCGGATATGTTGCATATTGTGCCAATAATTGCGAAAAAACTCCATGGCAAAAAAGTTGCGGGAATATTCCAAAAATAATAATAGAAAGGATTTGTAAAAGTATTATTATTAGATAGAAAGTTAAATTTTTCGACTAAGTAAAAAATAATATTTTTTTCTAGATAAGGGTTGATAGAAAAAGTCCAAAATAAATAAGGAATAAATCCAATTAGTAGTCCAAACCAAAAAAATTTACTGAGTAAAATATTCTTTTTAATGAAAAAATAGGGTACGAGTGATATTAATGGTACAAATACTAAAAAAGTTTTCATTATAAAGGCTAAACCAATCCAAATTCCAAAAAGTAGAATATAGAATTTGTTTTCTTTACTTTTTATTTTGACTAAAGAGAGTAGTCCAATAGTTACTAAACATGAATAAATAATATCTTGAGTGGCTAAGTGTGAGTAGTCAAACCATAGATATGTAGTAGAGAGTATTAGTGGAGATATAATTGCATATTTTTTATTAAATAATTCTTCATGTAATTTATAAGTTACGAATAGCATCAATATTGATGCAACTGTTGTGGGTAGATATGCAATAAAAATATTTCTTCCAAAGAGGTCTTGGGACTTTGCTATCAAAAACTGCAATCCTATTGTTCTATCTAATACGTATTCATCCCACCAAAGAGGAATTGTCCAGTTGCCTTTATCTAGTATCCATCTAGCTTGTAGAGCATAAAATCCTTCATCAAAAGCAATATAACTTCTTTTGCCAAAATAAAATATGAGAGGAATAAAAATAATTATTTTAAAAAGATATTTAAATTTTGAGATTCTATTAAACATTGTTGAATTTAATTTGCTTTTAAAATGCCGATAATTGGAATTGAACCAACGACCTACTGTTTACGAGACAGTTGCTCTACCGCTGAGCTATATCGGCAATACTGTAATATTGATATTTTCATATAAAATTAATTTTATAATTTAGTTTATAAATGTCAAAAATAGATCCTGAATTAAAAAGGAAATTATTGAAAGAGTCCCAGTCTCCCTTCAAGGGGTTAAGGAGAATATTGTGGATAGCTTTTAGTGGTTCAGCATTTTTAGGTCTCTTAATAATGCTTTCCAAAATTGCGAGTGGTGGTGAATTACAGCAAAATAATCTGTTTATACAATTTGGTGCTTGTATACTTTTCCCCACCTTATTGTTCTTTGATAGGAATAAGGATTGATAAGTTTAATATTTTATTATTGAGTAAGTGTCCTCTTTTTGGTGACAAATTTGAATGCTTCGATTATGTCTCCATCAATCCAAGAAGAGAATTTATCGCAACCAACTCCACATTCAAAACCTGTATTTACTTCTTTTACATCATCTTTAGACCTTTTTAGTGAGTCTAAAATACCTTCAAAAATTACTTTATCTGATCGAATAACTCTAAGCGAACAATTCCGTTGTAATTTACCAGTTTGTATATAACAGCCTGCTATAGCTCCCTTACCAACAGAGAAAGTTGCTCGAACTTCGGCTTTTCCTAAAGATTCTTCAACCAGATCAGGTTCAAGTAGCCCTTCCATTGCCAACTGGATATCTTCTAAGAGTTTATAGATTACTTCATATTCTCTTATATCAACGTCATTTGCATCAGCTGCTCGCTTTGCCCCAGATGCCAATGAGGTGTTAAATCCAATGATTACTGACCCAGATGCGGCAGCGAGATCTATATCTGTCTCAGTTATTTCTCCAGGAGCAGAGAGTAGAACTCTGACTTGAACTTCATTTTTAGGTAATTGTTCGAGTGATCCTAATATCGCTTCAACACTACCTTGCACATCAGCTTTGAGAATTAAGTTTAACTCTTTTAGTTCCCCATCATTTGCTTGAGTTGATAAGGATGATAAGCTGACTCTCCTAGACGCCATTTGCTGAGCTAATTTTGTGGCCCTAGCATCTGTTGCCCTTTCTCCTACAATGGAACGAGCAGTTTTTTCATCAGGGTAGACTTCGAATTCATCTCCTGCTGTGGGAACTTCACTGAATCCTAGCGCTTCTACCGGGAATGATGGTCCTGCTTCTTTGATTCTATTGCCATGTTCATCAACCATTGCTCTAATTTTTCCGAGGACTGAACCCGCAGCTAAAACATCTCCAGATTTTAAGGTACCATTTTGCACTAACAAAGTAGCCACAGGCCCTTTAGCTTTGTCCAGGTGGGCTTCAATTACAGTCCCTTTTGCAAATCTATCAGGGTTAGCTTGCAGATCTTCTACCTCGGAAACTAATAAAATCATTTCGAGCAATTTCTCAATGTTTTGTTTTTTGATAGCACTTACTGGAACCATCACTGTATCTCCTCCCCAATCTTCGGCAATTAAATCTTTTTCTGATAGTTCCTGCTTTACTCTGTCTGGAGATGCCCCTTCTTTGTCAATTTTATTTATTGCAACTACAATTGGCACTTTTGCTGCTCTTGCATGACTGATAGCCTCAAGTGTTTGAGGTCTGCAACCATCATCTGCAGCAACTACAAGAACAGCAACATCTGTAACCTTTGTGCCCCTTGCTCTCATTGCAGTGAAGGCTTCATGACCAGGGGTATCAAGAAAAGTTAATTTTTTCTTTTTAGATTCATGTTCAAATTCAACTTGATAAGCTCCTATGTGTTGAGTGATGCCGCCTGCTTCCCCCGAAGCTACTCTTGATTCTCTAATGGAATCTAGAAGACTTGTTTTTCCATGATCTACATGCCCCATAACTGTAATAACAGGTGGTCTTCTTATTAAATTATCAATATCTTCAGATTCAATCATATTTACTGTTTTCTCAGCGGCTTCTTGGATATCATCTTGCAAAACAGGTACTCCAAATTCTTCTGCTACTGTTTCAATAGTTGCTAAGTCGAGTGATTGAGTAACAGTTGCAGTTATTCCTTTAAAAAAAAGTGATTTGATTATCTCAGAACTTTCAAGACTCAATTTATCAGCTAATTCTTGAACTGTTAAATTATCTTCGGGTACGATTATCATTTCAGGTCTTATTTGTTTAGCTTCTTTAGCAGCCTTTAACTCCATAGCTCTTCTTTTCTGTCTTTGCCTAGTACTCTCTTTTTTCTTCTTCTTAAATTGCTTTATAGTTTTTTGAGATTTGGATTCATCAGACTTGTCTTTCTTTGGACGCGCCAAACTAGCTGATAAGATTGAAATTTTTTCGCCTGAATATCCACTGGTTTCAGATGTTAATGAATCATCATTCTCACCGATAATATGAACTTTCTGTCTTTGTTTTTGGGGATTTTTGCTTCTTAATGCTTCAAGTTTTGCGCTATCGTCCCAGTCTGTCCTTCCTGATTTTTTAGAATTATTTGAAAATGTTCTATTGGGTGTTTTTTTTGAATTAGGGGCTGTATGTGGACGATTATTAGGAGCTTTCGCCTTTTGTTTCGTTGTCTCAATATTTTGTTTTTCTTTATTATTTATTAATTTTTTGTCATTCTCAGATTTGTTAGTTTTTTGAAGTTGTAAAAGTTCATTAGGTGATACTGGCTTTCTAATCCCAGGTGACTTTTGACCATTGAATCTGGGCCCAGGCCTATTGGGCATGCCAGGTCTATTGGGCATGCCAGGTCTATTGGGCATGCCAGGTCTATTGGGAGCACCAGGCCTATTTGTAGTATTTGCTTGTCTATTAAAAGATCCAGGCCTGCCTTGATCTGATTGTTTGTTTCTTAATCCAGGCCTATTGGGCATGCCAGGTCTGTTGGGAGCACCAGGCCTATTTGTAGTATTTGCTTGTCTATTAAAAGATCCAGGTCTGCCTTGATCTGATTGTTTGTTTCTTAATCCAGGCCTATTGGGCATACCAGGCCCCTTGGGGAGAGTTTGTTTAAAAGAAATGTTTTGCTTATTATTTTGCTGATTGGGTCCCTCTCTTCTTATTGGAGCTCCTACGAGCTCAGGGCGAGACATTCTGTTATTAATATTTTTTGTTTTTGATTTGTTCAAATATTGGTCACTTTTGTTTGATATTTGTCTTTTTTCTTCTGAACTGGAGATGTTCTTCTTGGAAGAATCATTAGATTTTATATTATTATTAATATTTTTAGGCTTCGCAATTAGTTGAATAGGAGGTTTTGCAGGACTTTTTACAGGTGGGATTGTGTTATTTCGAAAAGTTTTTTTATCTTGATTGATATTTTGTGAAATTTTACTATTTATATTTTGATTTGTATGATTTTTTTGCGATTGCGAACTATTAGTAATTGTGGGTTTATTGAGATTTATAGGTTTATTTGAGATTATTTTTTGACTCTCAGTTTTAAGAGGTTTCATCAACAATGGCTTTTTGTTTGAAGTATCTTTAAGAGGATTACCTTTCACAGAAGAGATAACAGAAGATTTATCTTCTTCGCTTTGTTTGTAATTATCTTTTTTTATTGGAGGTTTCTTAATAGAAAGTATTTTTTTATCTGAATTTTTTTGAGTAATAAGATTTTTTATTTTTTTTGCTTCTTCAGTACTTATTGAACTGCTATGGCTTTTTACTGAAATTGAAAGTTTTTGAGCGGCATCCAATATATCCTTATTTTCCAGGTTTAAGTCTCTGGAAAGTTCGTAAATTCTGATTTTATCGCTGATAGTCATTTAATCTGATTTGTACTCTTTTTGGAAATTAAAGAGGATTTAATTTAATTATATTCCCTTATTGGGATTGTCATTATAGCTTGTAATTTCTTTTTCAAAAATATCAATAAATTCAGGTTCTAAAGATGTTTTTAAAGCTTTTTGAAGCTTTTTTTTTATTTTGGAATCTGAGTAACATTTTTTTGACTTGCAAATGTAAGCTGATCGCCCCATCCCCTTTTGAAACAAAATACCTTGCTTATGATCTTTAGTGATCTTTATAAGATGTTTCCTGTCATATGTTTTTCTACATGAAATGCATATACGCATAACAGGGATTTGTCGTATCACCGTTTTCTCTCCTCTTTGGCGGAAATTTCACCATCTTGAACAGTCTCTAATTGATCACTTTCAGAGAAGGTCTCTTCTTCATATATTTCTTGTCCATATTCATCATCATCTTCTGGAAGGGGATAAAGCTCTCTTAATCTTGCATCTTCGGCAGCACGTTCAGCTTGCTCTGCTTCTAATCTAAGCTCAGCTTCTCGCTGGAGATTCTCTTCATCTTCCCTTTGAATGATTAATTCAGAGACTGCAGCATCTTCTGCTTCCTGATCATATTCATGTGAGTTTTTAACATCTATCTTCCAACCAGTTAATCTTGCTGCAAGTCTTACATTTTGTCCTTCTCTACCAATTGCGAGACTCAATTGATCAGGAGGAACTAATACGTGCGCGTGTTGACCTTCTGGATCAACAAGTCTCACTAGATCGACTTTCGCAGGACTTAAAGAGTTTAAAATATACTGAATTGGGTCTGATGACCACTTAATAACATCAATTTTTTCTCCTCTTAATTCATTTACTACTTGTTGTATTCTTGCTCCTCTCGCTCCAATACAGGCACCTACAGGGTCAACTTCTTGTTCGACGCTATCAACAGCTACTTTTGTTCTTGGCCCAACAGCTCTTGAAGGAGGATTCGCTTCTCTTGATACAGCGACAATTTTTACTGTACCCTCTTGAATTTCTGGCACTTCATTTTCAAATAAATAAACAACTAAACCAGCATTAGCTCTACTCACAAAAAGTTGTGGCCCTTTTCTAGCTATTTCGCTAACTTCTTTCAAAAATACTTTGAAAGTTGCATTTGCTCTATAGTTATCATTCGGTAATTGATCTCTCTTGGGAAGTTCTGCTTCAACCTCAGGTCTACCGATTCCCGAACTAACACCCATAATTACTGATTGCCTTTCAAATCTGATAACTCTTGCAGTTAAAACAGGATCCTCTAAATCGGCAAATTCTTCTTGGATCATTTTTCGTTGTTGATCCCTTAATTTTTGTGCTAAAACTTGCTTTGTTGTTGAAGCCGCCATTCGCCCAAAATCCTCTTTTTCAGGAGTGACGTCTAATACAACTGTGTCACCTATTTGAGCATCATCAGCAACTTGTTTAACTTCTACTAAAGATATTTGATGATCCTCGCTCTCAACTTCTTCAACGATAATTTTACTAGATAATATCCTATAACCCTCTTCATCTAGATCCAGTCCAACATCAAAATTACTAAAGTATTCTTCATCAAATGGATCTTGGTTAATTCCAATGTAAAAAGTTTTTCTATATTTTTCATATCCCTTTAACAAAGCTTCGCGCAAGGCTGCTTCAACGATATTAGGAGGTAGCTTTTTTTCCTCACTAATGTCTTCAATAAGATTGTTTAAACCTGGGAGAATAACTAATGCCATCTATGATGGGAAGATTGAATAATGGTTGAAAAATAATTAATCTTTTAAGGTACAAAGATTAATTTTAAATACTTCATCAAAAGGGATTTTTTTTATCCTACCTTTAATGTTAATGGCTAAATAATCATTAGACTTTTCATAAAGTAAACCATTCAGGAATTTTATTTTTGAATTCTTTTGGTTTAACTCAACATTAACTGGAAAACCCTTAAAAGTTTTGAAGTCTCTCTCTGAGGTTAATTCATCACTGACCCCTTGACTACTAATTTCTAACACATATGAACAATTTAAAAGATTTGACTTTTCTATTTCGTCAGATGCGGGGGAATTAAATAGCGCACAATCATCTAAGGAAATGTCATCTCCATTAGTTTTTTTTATAATAATTTCAATAACAATTGGAGTTTGATTAGTTTGTATATTTAAATCTGCTATTTCTAAATCTCTTTCATTAGCAACTTTTTCTAATAAAGCCTCTAGTTTATTTTTGTTTTCTTTATTCAAATTATTTATAAATTTATCTAAGATTATTGTCACATATAAAGAAGTTTTTTCTATAGAAAAATTTAAAAATTTGTATTTTATGGATGTAAACAAAAAAACAACAATAATTTATTTCTTCAATTAGATTTATTGAATAAAGTCAAAAACTATTAATTAGTTAAATGAAGTTTCTCAAGATTAAATTTATCAATTTAATCCATATTTTCATTATTATTTGTTTTTGTTTAGTCAATTTTTTTCAAAATACTGAAGTTTTAGCTTTAACTTCTTTTGAAAACCATAATTTCGTATCATCTGCAGTGAAAAATGTTGGCCCTGCAGTTGTAAAAATTGATACTGAGAGATTGGTAGAGAGACAACAATTTGATCCTACTTTACTAGATCCTTTATTGAGGGATTTACTCGGTGAGCAAGGAGTAATTGCCCCTGAGAGAGAGAGGGGTCAAGGTTCTGGTGTAATCATTGATCAGAATGGTTTGGTTCTTACAAACGCTCATGTTGTAGAAAGAGTCGATAATGTTTCAGTTACTTTGGCAGACGGATCTATTTGTGATGGTCATGTTTTGGGCACAGATGCAGTAACTGATCTAGCTTTAGTAAAAATCGATGAAGATACTTACTCTGGTTTTGCTCCACTTGGAAATTCTGAAGATCTTGAAGTTGGGGATTGGGCAATAGCTCTTGGTACTCCTTATGGTCTTGAAAAAACAGTTACCTTGGGGATTGTTAGCAGCCTGCATAGAGATATTAATAGTTTAGGATTTTCAGATAAAAGGCTGGATCTTATTCAAACTGATGCGGCAATAAATCCAGGAAATTCTGGCGGACCACTCATAAATTCCAACGGCGAAGTAATAGGGATTAATACATTAGTAAGAAGCGGCCCTGGAGCTGGTTTAGGTTTTGCGATTCCTATCAATCTAGCTAAAAGTGTTTCTGATCAGCTTCTTAAAAATGGTGAAGTTATTCATCCATATTTAGGGGTTCAATTGATTTCTTTAAATCCTAGAATTGCTAAAGAACATAATCGAGACCCTAATTCGATAGTTCAATTACCTGAAAGGAATGGAGCTCTAATTCAATCAGTAATCCCCAATAGCCCCGCTGAAAAAGCTGGTTTAAGAAGAGGAGATTTAGTAATAGCAGCGGAAAATATCTCTATAAAAGAACCTAAAGCTTTACTTGATGAAGTGGAAAAAGCTCAAATTGGAAAAGTATTCCTTTTAAATATTTTGAGAGATAATAAAGAGATACAGATAAATATTAAACCAGAACGTCTTCCAGGTTTGACATAAATCACCCATTGAAATTTAATAATCTATAACCATTAGAGAAAAAGATTTTGGATTCACAAACTCAAATGAAAAAAATTGTTGCTGATGCAGCAATTAAGGAAGTAAAGAGTGGCATGATCCTGGGATTGGGATCTGGATCTACAGCTGCATTAATGATAAAAAGCCTCGCCGATGAAATTCGTTTTGGGAAACTTCAAAACATAATAGGTGTTGCAACTTCTTTTCAATCAGAAGTTTTAGCGCTTGAACTGGATATCCCTCTTATTGATTTAGCTTCTGTATCTCAAATTGATTTAGCTATTGATGGAGCAGATGAAGTTGATCCAGGATTTCAATTAATAAAAGGAGGAGGAGCATGCCATGTTAGAGAAAAGTTAGTGGCATCTAAAGCTGATAAATTGTTGATTGTAGTTGATGAAACTAAACTCGTACAAAACCTAAATCAATCTTTTCCTTTACCTGTAGAAGTACTTCCAAATGCTTGGAAGCAAGTTCAGGAAGTTATTTCAGAAATGAATGGCAGTTCTGTTTTAAGAATGGCTACTAAAAAAGCAGGCCCAGTTGTTACTGACCAAGGCAATCTTATCTTAGATGTTTTATTTAATGATGGTATTAAGAATCCAAAAAACATTGAAATGAAGATTAATAATATTCCAGGAGTATTAGAAAATGGATTATTCGTTGATCTTACAGACAAAGTATTAGTTGGTAAGATTGAAAATGACGTTCCAGTTGTTTACTCGCCCTCAAGAGCTAGCTAATCTTCAAATCTTATTTGTACTGAGTTAGCGTGGCTATGTAAGCCCTCACTTTTAGCAAGATTAATAATATCAAGGCTATTAACTTTTAGACTTTCTTCATTAAATTCTATTATTGAAGTATTTTTCATAAAAGTTTCAACCCCCAAAGAACCGCTAAATCTAGAATTTCCTGATGTGGGTAAAGTATGATTCGGTCCAGCAAGATAATCTCCAACAGCTTCTGGGGTCCATTTCCCTAAAAATATCGCTCCTGCATTTTCTATGCCTGCAAGAATTTTTTTTGAATCTATAGTAAGAATTTCTAGGTGTTCAGGGGCGAAATTATTGCTTAGTTCAACACATGATTCATAATTCTCGCAAATCACAATTAATCCCCAATTTTTTATTGATTGCATGCAAATTTCTTTTCTTGGATGATTATCTATTTTTTTATAAAGTTCTTCTAGAACTTCTTTTGCCTGGTACTTTGATGTAGTTAGAAGTATTGATGAAGCTAAAGGATCATGTTCTGCTTGCGCTAGTAGATCAGATGATATATGAGTGCTTTGAGCTGTTTCATCTGCAATGATTAATATTTCACTTGGACCAGCTAAAGAATCAATCCCAGTGGAGCCATAAATGAGTTTTTTCGCAGTTGTGACATATATATTTCCTGGACCTGAAATAACATCAACTTTATTGATTTGATTTGTGCCAAATGCTAAAGCACCGATTGCTTGAGCTCCTCCAATTCTAAAAACTTTATTGATCCCTGATAAGTGAGCTGCCGCTAAAACAGTTTTGTTTATTTCTCCTTCTTTATTCCCAGGAGATACCATTATAATCTCTTCAACTCCTGCTACTTTTGCAGGTATTGCATTCATTAATACAGTACTGGGATAAGCAGCTCTACCTCCAGGAATATAAATACCTGCATTTTTAACGGGTCTCCATTTTCTTTGGACTATATCACCATATTCGCCTTTTATAGTGAAAGATTGAGGAATTTCTTTTTCATGGAATTTATGAATTCTTTTATGAGCTAACTCAAGTGAGCGCTTCAAATTATTATCAATTTCATCCCATGCATTTTTTATTTGATCCGCACTCACTTGCATAGGGTAAGGGTCGAAACCATCAAATTTTTTTGTATATTTTTCTACTGCTTTATCTCCAGAGATTTTGACCTCTTGAAGAATTTTTTCAACAATTGTATTTATCTTATTATTGTTTTCAGAATTAGTTCGGCTAGAAATCCTTTTTAATTCTTCAATAGCTTCTTTTTTATTACTTATAATCTTCATATGTTTATTTTTTCAAATTGAAAGGCTCAAAACCCAATTTAATAGCTTTCTGAATTATATATGATTGATTAGGAGTCGATTTATTTGTTATGATAATAATCTAATATTTAAGTACCCTCTGTGGCCAATAACAAATCAGCAAAAAAGAGAATACAAATTGCCGAAAGAAATCGTTTAATAAATAAGTCATATAAATCTACTGTTAGGACTTTAACCAAAAAAACCTTAGAGAATTGCGAAAAATATAAAAAAAATCCTAATGAGGATAATAAAAATTTAGTGAAAACGAGTCTTAATAAAGCTTTTAGTTTAATTGATAAAGCAGTTAAAAAAAATGTTCTTCATAAGAATAACGGTGCTAATAAAAAATCGAAAATCAACAATTTTGTAAAAACTACATTTACCATAAAATAAAGAGCAGATCATAATAATGAGCGATATTGAACTCATAGACTCCCACTGTCATTTAATATTTGAAAATTTCGAAAAAGATCTTGAAGATGTTGTACTAAGATTACGTTCTAAAGGTGTAAAAAAATTAGTTCATGCTTGTTGTGAATTAAAAGAAATTCCAAAGTTGAAGCAAATATCTCATGAATTTAATGAAATTTACTATTCAGTTGGTTTGCATCCGCTAGAAGCAAAAAAATGGGAAGAAAGCTCAAAATCTCTTTTAAGACAATCAGTACAAGAAGACAGAAGAGTAGTAGCTATTGGGGAATTAGGTTTGGATTTTTTTAAAAATGAAAATAAAAATCAGCAAATTGAAGCACTTATTCCGCAAATGGAGTTAGCATATGAGCTTCAATTACCTGTAATTATCCATTGTAGAGATGCTGCAAATGAAATGATTGAGATATGTAGTGATCTCGCAAAAAAAGGAAAATGTCCTAGTGGTGTACTGCATTGTTGGACAGGAACCCCTAAAGAAATGGAGCAATTCTTGGATCTTGGATTTTACATAAGTTTTAGTGGAATAGTAACTTTCCCAAAAGCATATGAAATTCAAGAGTGTGCCAAAATAGTCCCAAATGATAAATATCTAATTGAAACTGACTCGCCATTTTTAGCTCCTGTCCCTCATAGGGGTAAAAGAAATGAACCTGCATTTGTTGAAAATGTTGCCAATTTTATGGCAGAATTAAGATCTACTGAACTAATCACAATTGCTAGAGAGTCATCTAAGAATGCTGAAGATTTGTTTAAATTTGACTTGTTAATTTGACCTAGCAGCTGTTAATATTAGGAATTACTGGAAATTTTTCTCAATTTTTTAACTTTAACTTAAACAGTTAATGATTTATCAACAATAAATAAAATTTATTCTAAATTCATTTTTGTTGAAATCGAGATTTAATGGTTGATCTCATATTAAATGGGAAGTTAAAGAACTAAATATTGAGTAGATTAAAAGTAAATGGTAAATCTCACAAAATCGCAGGTTTTCTTGGATGAGCAGTAGCGCTTTACAGGTAGCAAAAACAGATACTTATCTACCAGATTTAGTTGAAGTACAAAGAGCAAGCTTTAAATGGTTTTTGGAAAAGGGTTTAATAGAAGAACTACAAAATTTTTCTCCCATTTCTGATTACACGGGTAAATTAGAATTACATTTCATCGGGGAAGAGTACAGATTAAAAAGACCAAGACATGATGTTGAGGAAGCCAAAAGAAGAGATGCTACTTTCGCATCTCAAATGTATGTAACTTGCAGGTTAATTAATAAAGAGACAGGGGAAATTAAAGAACAAGAAGTATTTATTGGCGAATTACCATTAATGACTGAAAGAGGAACTTTCATCATTAACGGTGCAGAAAGAGTTATTGTTAATCAAATTGTTCGAAGCCCTGGAGTATATTTTAAAGATGAACTGGATAAAAATGGTCGAAGAACTTACAACGCTAGCGTTATTCCTAATAGAGGTGCATGGTTAAAATTCGAGACTGACAAAAATAATTTACTATATGTGAGAGTTGATAAAACTCGAAAAATTAATGCTCATGTTCTTATGAGAGCGATGGGTCTATCCGATAATGATGTTGTCGATAAACTTAGGCATCCTGAGTTTTATCAAAACTCAATTGAGTCAGCTAATGACGAGGGCATAAACTCAGAAGACCAGGCATTGCTTGAGCTTTACAAGAAGCTTCGTCCTGGTGAGCCACCCTCTGTTTCAGGAGGACAACAGCTATTATATAGTAGATTTTTTGATCCCAAAAGATATGATTTAGGCCGAGTTGGTAGATATAAAATAAATAAAAAATTGAGACTTACCGTACCAGATGATGTGAGAACACTTACCCATGAAGATGTTCTTTCTACAATTGACTATTTAATTAATCTAGAATTGGATATTGGAGGAGCAAGTTTGGATGATATTGACCACCTTGGTAATAGAAGGGTTAGATCTGTAGGAGAACTTCTTCAAAATCAAGTTAGGGTTGGACTTAATCGTTTAGAAAGAATTATCAAAGAAAGAATGACTGTAGGAGAAACAGATTCTTTAACTCCTGCTCAACTAGTCAATCCCAAACCTTTGGTTGCTGCCATAAAGGAATTTTTTGGGTCCAGTCAACTAAGTCAGTTCATGGATCAAACTAATCCTTTGGCTGAATTAACACACAAGAGAAGAATCTCAGCATTAGGTCCAGGAGGTTTAACTAGAGAAAGAGCAGGCTTTGCGGTAAGAGACATACACCCTTCACATTACGGAAGATTATGTCCTATCGAGACTCCTGAAGGCCCTAATGCAGGGCTTATAAATTCTTTAGCTACCCATGCAAGAGTTAATGAGTATGGTTTTATTGAAACACCTTTTTGGGAAGTTAATAACGGTAAAGTTAATAAAGAAGGAAATCCTGTTTATCTTTCTGCTGATTTAGAGGATGAGTGTAGGGTAGCTCCAGGAGACGTCGCAACTGACAAGGACGGCAATATAATTGCAAATCTAATACCAGTAAGATACAGACAGGATTTCGAAAAAGTTCCTCCTCATCAAGTTGATTACGTTCAGCTTTCTCCGGTTCAGGTAATTTCAGTCGCTACTTCACTTATTCCTTTCTTGGAACATGATGATGCTAATAGAGCTCTCATGGGCTCAAATATGCAACGCCAAGCCGTTCCATTGCTTAGGCCAGAACGTCCTTTAGTTGGTACAGGTTTAGAATCTCAAGTTGCTAGGGATTCAGGAATGGTTCCCATAACAAAAGTTAATGGAACTATTTCTTACGTAGATGCTAATGAGATTGTCGTTAAAGATGAGGACGGTAACGAACATTTTCATTATCTTCAGAAATATCAAAGATCAAACCAAGATACCTGCCTTAACCAAAGACCTATAGTGAAAATTGGAGATAGAGTGATATCTGGTCAGGTTTTAGCAGATGGATCCGCATGTGAAGGAGGTGAAATAGCCCTTGGTCAAAACGTTTTAATAGCTTACATGCCATGGGAGGGATACAACTACGAAGATGCAATACTTGTAAGCGAGAGGATGGTAACTGATGATTTATATACTTCAGTACATATTGAAAAATATGAAATTGAAGCAAGGCAAACGAAGCTAGGACCTGAAGAAATAACAAGAGAGATTCCCAATATCTCTGAAGAAAGCTTGAATAATCTTGATGAGATGGGAATTATTAGGGTTGGTGCTTATGTGGAGAGTGGAGATATTCTTGTAGGAAAAGTTACTCCAAAAGGAGAATCAGACCAACCACCTGAAGAAAAACTGTTAAGAGCTATTTTTGGTGAAAAGGCTCGAGATGTGAGAGACAATTCCCTCAGAGTACCTAAAACTGAAAAGGGAAGGGTTTTGGATGTTCGCATTTATACTAGAGAACAAGGTGATGAATTACCTCCAGGAGCCAATATGGTTGTTAGAGTTTATGTGGCTCAGAGAAGGAAAATTCAAGTAGGTGACAAAATGGCTGGGAGGCATGGTAATAAAGGGATAATTAGCAGAATCTTACCAAGAGAAGATATGCCTTATTTACCTGATGGAACGCCTGTGGACATTGTTCTGAATCCTCTAGGCGTTCCAAGTAGGATGAACGTAGGCCAAGTTTTTGAATTATTGATGGGTTGGGCAGCCTCCAACTTAAATTGCCGGGTTAAGGTTGTTCCATTTGATGAAATGTATGGAGCTGAAAAATCACATCAAACTGTTCAAGCATTTTTAGAGGAAGCTTCAAAACAGCCAGGTAAAGCATGGGTTTACAATCCTGAAGATCCTGGAAAGTTATTACTTAAAGATGGTAGAACAGGGGAACCCTTCGATCAGCCAGTTGCGGTTGGATACTCTCACTTCCTCAAATTAGTCCATTTGGTGGATGATAAAATTCATGCTAGATCTACTGGTCCTTATTCTTTGGTTACCCAGCAACCATTGGGTGGTAAGGCTCAGCAAGGTGGACAAAGGCTTGGAGAAATGGAAGTATGGGCTCTTGAAGCTTATGGAGCCGCTTATACTCTTCAGGAATTGTTAACAGTAAAATCTGATGATATGCAAGGAAGAAATGAAGCGCTTAATGCAATCGTAAAAGGGAAACCGATCCCTAGGCCTGGTACTCCTGAATCATTTAAAGTTCTTATGAGGGAATTACAATCTCTTGGCTTGGATATAGGGGTTTATACAGATGAAGGAAAAGAAGTAGACTTAATGCAAGATATTAATCCGAGAAGAAATACTCCATCGAGACCGACTTATGAATCACTCGGAACCTCTGAATACGAGGAAGATTAAATACTCAATTAAAACCTTTTAATTTAAATACGCAAAAAATGACAAACAGCAACTTAAGAACTGAAAATCACTTTGATTACGTCAAAATTTCAATAGCTTCTCCACAAAGAATAATGGATTGGGGTCAGAGGACATTGCCCAACGGACAAGTTGTTGGTGAAGTTACAAAACCTGAAACTATTAACTACAGGACACTTAAACCAGAAATGGATGGATTGTTTTGTGAAAAGATTTTTGGGCCATCTAAAGATTGGGAATGCCATTGTGGAAAGTATAAAAGGGTAAGACATCGCGGCATTGTTTGTGAGAGATGTGGGGTTGAAGTAACTGAAAGTAGAGTTAGAAGACATAGGATGGGCTATATAAAACTCGCTGCGCCAGTTTCCCATGTTTGGTATTTGAAAGGAATTCCTAGTTACGTTGCAATACTTTTGGATATTCCGCTTAGAGATGTAGAACAAATAGTCTATTTTAATTGTTATGTCGTTTTAGATCCAGGAGATCACAAAGAACTTAAATATAAGCAATTACTCACTGAGGATGAGTGGCTTGAAATTGAAGATGAAATTTATGCTGAAGATTCAACTATTGAAAATGAACCTTTTGTTGGAATTGGCGCGGAGGCACTGAAGCAGTTACTTGAGGACCTTGATTTAAATCAGGTTGCTGAGGAGCTTAGAGAAGAAATTACTAATAGCAAAGGACAAAAAAGGGCAAAACTTATAAAAAGGATAAGAGTTATTGATAATTTCATCGCAACTAATGCAAAACCAGAATGGATGGTTTTAGATGCAATTCCAGTTATACCTCCTGATCTTAGACCTATGGTTCAACTTGATGGGGGAAGATTCGCAACTTCAGATTTAAATGACTTATATAGAAGAGTTATAAATAGAAATAATAGACTAGCTAGGCTACAAGAAATTTTAGCTCCTGAAATTATCGTAAGAAATGAAAAAAGAATGCTTCAGGAGGCAGTTGATGCCCTTATAGATAATGGAAGGAGAGGAAGGACTGTTGTTGGAGCAAATAATAGAGCTCTTAAGTCTCTAAGTGACATAATTGAAGGAAAACAAGGAAGATTTAGACAGAATCTTCTTGGAAAGCGTGTTGACTATTCAGGAAGATCTGTAATAGTTGTTGGCCCTAAGTTGAAAATGCATCAGTGTGGTCTCCCAAAAGAAATGGCGATAGAGCTCTTTCAACCTTTTGTAATTCATAGATTAATACGACAAAATATTGTGAATAATATTAAAGCTGCAAAAAAATTAATACAAAAAGCCGATGATGAAGTAATGCAGGTACTTCAAGAAGTTATTGAAGGCCATCCAATTCTCTTAAACAGAGCACCTACGCTGCATCGTTTAGGAATTCAAGCTTTTGAACCGAAATTAGTCGGAGGTAGAGCAATCCAACTTCATCCTTTAGTATGTCCTGCATTCAATGCTGACTTTGATGGTGATCAAATGGCAGTTCATGTTCCTTTAGCTTTAGAGGCACAAACTGAAGCACGCATGCTTATGTTGGCCAGTAATAATATTCTCTCTCCTGCCACTGGGGAACCAATTGTAACTCCATCACAAGATATGGTTTTGGGATCTTATTATCTGACTGCTTTGCAACCGAATTATCAGAAACCAGATTTCGGAGATAATAAGACCACTTTTGCTTCATTAGAAGATGTCATTTTTGCTTTTGAAGATAAAAGACTCAGTCTTCATGAATGGGTTTGGGTTAGATTTAATGGAGAGGTAGAAGATGAAGACGAAATGCGTAGCCCACAAAAAACCCAAGAGCTAGATGATGGCTCAAGATTAGAAATCTGGAATTTAAGAAGGGATAGATTTGATTCTAATAATAATTTAATAAGTAGATTTGTTTTGACAACTGTTGGGCGAGTAGTGATGAACCATACAATCATTGATTCTGTATCTATAACGTAATCTTCAAAAACTATTTTTCATTTACTTAAACATCATGACTTCATCTAAATCTAAAAAAACATCCAGAGTACGTAAGACTACTAAAAATTCAAAAAAAGACAATCCTGTTACAATGCCTGCTCTCGCCAAAACGCCTCCATCATTTAAGAATAAGGTGGTTGATAAGAAAGCCTTAAAAAATTTAGTCTCTTGGGCTTATAAAACTCATGGAACTGCTGTAACTGCAGCCATGGCTGATAATTTAAAGGACTTAGGATTTAAATATGCTACCCAAGCTGCTGTCTCTATATCAGTAGATGATTTAAAAGTTCCTGAGGCTAAACAAGATTTAATTGGGCAAGCTGAAGAGCAAATATCTGCTACAGAAGAATGCTATAGACTTGGTGAAATCACCGAAGTTGAAAGGCATACAAAAGTTATAGATACCTGGACTGAAACCAATGAAAGATTGGTAGATGCTGTCAAGAATAATTTCAATCAAAATGATCCTCTAAATTCTGTTTGGATGATGGCTAATTCAGGAGCAAGGGGTAATATGTCTCAGGTAAGACAACTTGTTGGTATGAGGGGATTGATGGCTAATCCTCAAGGAGAAATCATTGACCTGCCAATTAGAACAAATTTTAGAGAAGGACTCACTGTTACTGAATATGTAATTTCTTCTTATGGAGCTAGGAAAGGTTTGGTGGATACTGCCTTAAGAACTGCGGATTCTGGCTATTTGACTCGAAGATTAGTGGATGTTGCTCAAGATGTAATTGTGAGGGAAGAAGATTGTGGAACAGA
The DNA here is from genome assembly GCF_017696055.1 of Prochlorococcus marinus XMU1406. Classification (NCBI taxonomy): domain Bacteria; kingdom Bacillati; phylum Cyanobacteriota; class Cyanophyceae; order Synechococcales; family Prochlorococcaceae; genus Prochlorococcus; species Prochlorococcus marinus. Next base: position 334,202 of record NZ_JAAORG010000003.1, on the reverse strand, counting down.
ACGATCAATAGTTGTTGAAGCTGAGGATGGTAAATTTGGAGCAAGACTTCTTGGTAGGCTTACCGCTGAGGATATTTTTGATGCTGAAGATAACCTTGTTGTTCCTCAAAACACTGCAATAGATCCTGGATTGTCACTAGAAATTGAGAAAGCATCTATCTATAAAGTAAAAATAAGATCTCCATTAACATGTGAAGCTAATAGATCGGTTTGTAGAAGGTGTTACGGATGGGCATTGGCTCATAATCATCTTGTTGATTTAGGTGAGGCAGTTGGAATTATTGCTGCTCAATCTATTGGGGAGCCAGGAACTCAATTGACAATGAGAACATTCCATACTGGAGGTGTATCAACTGCTGAAAGTGGAGTAGTAAGATCAAAAATTTCAGGTAAAGTTGAATTTAGTTCAAAAGCAAAGGTTAGAGGTTATAGAACCCCACACGGTGTAGAAGCCAAACAAGCAGAAGTAGATTTTATACTAAAGATAGTTCCTACAGGTAATAATTCTGCCAAAGCTCAAAAAATTGAAGTTTCTAGTGGATCTCTTCTATTTGTAGATGATGGTGAAGAAATTAATTCTGATATAACCGTCGCTCAGATTACTGCTGGAGCTGTGAAAAAGAGTGTTGAAAAAGCCACAAAAGATGTTATTTGTGATTTGGCTGGTCAAGTTAGGTACGACAAGGTTATTCAACCAAAGGAGGTAACAGATAGGCAGGGTAATATTACCTTAAAAGCTCAAAGATTAGGCAGATTATGGGTTTTAGCTGGAGATGTCTATAACTTGCCACCTAATGCAAGACCAGTTATCTCATCAGGAAAATCTGTAGATGAAGGAACTGTTTTGGCAGAAGCAAGTCAATCAACAGAGTTTGGTGGACAAGTTCGATTAAGAGATTCAGTAGGAGATTCAAGAGAAGTTCAGATTGTTACTACTTCAATGTCTCTAACTAATTTTAAATTACTTGAAGAATCTACTCACTCAGGTCAAATATATAATTTGGAATCTAGTGATGGTGCAACTTATCGTTTAAACATTTCCCCGGGAAGTAAAATTAGTAATGGCGAGGTAATAGCAGATTTAACAGATGAAAGGTTCCGTACAAAAACTGGTGGTCTAGTAAAATATGCCCCGGGATTAAGTGTCAAAAAAGCAAGATCATCTAAAAATGGTTTTGAAGTAAGTCAAGGAGGAACATTGCTTTGGATTCCTCAAGAGACACATGAAATCAATAAGGACATATCTCTTCTAATGATCGAAGATATGAAATGGATTGACGCTGGAACAGAAGTTGTAAAAGATATTTTCAGTCAAACATCAGGAATTGTTACTGTTACACAAAAAAATGATATCCTTCGTGAAATAACTGTAAGAAATGGAACTTTTCATGAATGTGATGATGAAGAAGTTCTCGATAGATTTACAGAAGAAGGAAATCTTGTAAATCCAGGTGAAAAGATTTTAGATGGTGTTGAGAATAAAGAAATTCTTTTTGTTCAAAAATTAGAAACACCTAAATGTCGAGGCTTGTTATTAAGAACTGTTGAAGAATTTACCATTCCTGACCAAGCGGAATTACCCCAACTATCACATGTTAAGCAGGAAAAAGGACCACATTTAGGCTTAAAAGCTATCCAAAGGCTTACCTATAAAGACGGTGAATTAATAAAATCAGTTGAAGGAGTTGAATTGCTTAGAACACATTTAAGCATTGAAAGCTATGATGCTACTCCTCAAATGACTATTGACGTTGAGTCGATTGAAGATAAAAATGATGCATCAATCAATAGACTAAACTTAGTAATATTGGAGTCTATTCTTGTAAGACGAGATACTATATCTGACTCCAGTCATGGCTCAACACATACAGAACTGCAAGTCAAGAATAACCAATTAGTAAAAGCAGGAGATGTAATAGCTACTACTCAAATTCTTTGTAAAGAAAAAGGATTGATTCAATTACCAAAAGTTGTTGACGATGAGCCTATAAGAAGGTTAATTGTTGAAAGAGAACAAGATAAAATTCAAATTAAAATTAGTGATAAAGCATTAGTAAAAGTTGGTGATCGTGTAGTGGATGGTAATCCTATTAGTAATTCTGTAAAATCAACTTCTTGTGGTGAAATAGAAGAAATTTCTAATAGTTCAGTAACTTTAAGACTTGGCAGACCTTATATGGTCTCTCCTGATTCAGTTTTACATGTTGAAGACGGAGATTTAGTTCTTAGGGGAGATGGTTTAGCTTTACTTGTTTTTGAGAGGCAGAAAACTGGAGATATCGTACAAGGATTGCCTCGTATTGAAGAGTTATTAGAAGCTAGGAGACCCAGAGACTCTGCAATTCTATGTAAAAAATCTGGAATTGTTCAGATTAAACAAGGTAATGATGAAGAATCAGTTTCTTTATCGGTCATTGAAAAAGATGATTTGATTAATGAATATCAACTATCAATTGGAAAAAATATAATGGTCAGTGATGGACAACAAGTATCAGGGGGAGAATCTTTGACTGATGGTCCAATTAATCCTCATGAACTATTAGATTGCTATTTTAATGATTTAAAAGATCAAAAACCTTTAATAGACGCAGCTCGAGAATCTATCTCAAAACTACAAAGAAGTATGGTCAGTGAGGTACAAAATGTTTATAAGTCTCAGGGTGTATCAATCGATGATAAGCATATTGAAGTTATTGTTAGACAGATGACAAGTAAAGTCCGTATAGAAGATGCCGGGGATACTACTCTTTTGCCTGGTGAACTCATAGAGATGAGGCAAGTGGAAGATACTAACCAAGCAATGGCAATCACAGGAGGAGCTCCAGCAGAATTTACTCCTGTTTTGTTGGGTATTACTAAAGCCTCTCTCAACACAGATAGCTTTATTTCAGCAGCATCTTTCCAAGAAACAACAAGGGTTCTTACGGAAGCTGCGATTGAAGGTAAATCTGATTGGTTAAGAGGTTTAAAAGAAAATGTTATTATCGGTAGATTAATTCCTGCAGGTACTGGTTTTAGCGGTTTTGTGGAGGAATTATCCTCAGAGGCTGGTCCTCACCCCGATATCCTTGCAGAAGAATCTGGTGGCTACAGAAGAGCACAGAATTTAAGGCCAGATTATACAGTTGATATGCCACAATCACCTGCCGTAAGCTCTACTGCAATACTTGATGATCCTAGTGATGAAGATTTGGAGACAACGAGAAACCGACATGGAATCGATCCTACTTCGAGTAATTTTGCTGCATTCGCAAGACCTAATGCTGAAAATCAATTTTCTGAAGATCAATTACCAGATCCTGCTGCACTGGAGGGATTACAAGAGGAGGGCCTTCTTTCTGATGAATAAAATCTATCTATTATCATTTTTAGCGACTAGAATATATATTTAAATTTGCAAGCAATGATTAAGCCAGAGATTGTACCTAAAAGAAAATTACCTCGTTATGGATTTCATTTTTATAATGAAAGACTTAATGGCAGGATGGCCATGATCGGATTTATTGCTCTTATTCTTACAGAATTTTTCTTAAAACATGGTTTGCTGTTATGGTGAAAATAGTTTTGCACTAAATACAAAATAATTTGAAAAATCTTCTTGGAAGTAGTGTGAAAGATTTAGAAAATGTGGCTATAGATTATGGTCAGGCTCCTTTTAGAGGTCGCCAAATCTATAATTGGATTTATAACTATAGAAACAAGAAGAAAAATATTGATCAAATAGAAGTCTTACCTTTAGATTTTAGAAAGAAGTTAAAAGACGATGGTTTTAAAGTAAGTGAGCTAAGTATTCAAGAAAGAAACTTAGCTGACGATGGTACTCTAAAGTTGTTACTGTCTACAGACGATAATGAAAGTATTGAGTGCGTTGGTATACCAACTGAAAAAAGACTAACTGCTTGTCTCTCTAGTCAAGTTGGTTGCCCAATGGATTGCAAATTTTGCGCAACTGGTAAGGAAGGTTTGAAGAGATCTTTAAAAACAAGTGAAATTTTAGATCAAATTTTATTTATCGAAAATGAAATGAATAGAAAAGTGACTAATATAGTTTTCATGGGTATGGGTGAGCCCTTATTGAATATTGATAACTTACTTTTATCAATTAAATCTATAAACGAAGATTTCCAGATCAGTCAGAGAAAGATAACTGTAAGTACAGTAGCTATTCCAAAAATGATAGGTAGATTATCAGTAAAGTCTTTTCAAGTTTTAGGTAATTGTCAATTTACATTAGCAATTAGCCTACATGCTTCAAACCAAAAAACAAGAGAAACGATAATTCCTAGTGCCAAAAACTATGAGATCAAAAATATTATCGAAGACTGTAAGAAATTTGTAAGAGATACTGGTCGCAGGGTAAGTTTTGAATATCTAATGCTAAGTGGGGTGAATGATAAATTAGAACATGCTTATGAATTAAGTAATTTGTTAAAAGGATTTCAATGTCACGTAAATTTAATTCAGTATAACCAAATTGACGAGGTTGATTTTCAACGAACCTCTCTAAAGAATCTCCAATTATTTAAATCTAGACTTATAAACAATGGTATAGCAGTTAGCTTGCGAACAAGCAGAGGTCTAGATAAAAATGCTGCTTGTGGTCAGCTAAGACAAAATGCAAAAAATAAATAATATTATCAAATAAAAATTTTTTAAAAGTCTCTTAAACAGGTTATTATTGTGATAATTAATTTAATAACTTTGGGTTTTATTAAGACAAAAATCTTACCTTTCGCTATTGTCTCACTTTTTGGGATCGCCTTTTTTGCAGTTAGTGCAAGAATTTGGTTGCCAGGAGATATGATGTCTCCTGCTCCCATAAATTAATATTTTTTTATTTTTAAAATGACAAAAAATAAGGACTCTAATAAAGAAAGCTTAGTTGATATAGCTGTTGATCCTGATGTTTTAGCGAGAGAATTAGCGTTAGAAATTGAAATAGATCCTTTAGAGCAAATTGATAAAGATTCTTTTCCAAAAGGTTTAAACATAACTCAAGAATGCAATGAAGCATTAAAAATGCTTAAAGGTAACAGAGAAGAGAGAATACAGGGCTTAAGAATATTTTGTGAATATAGAGATTCAAGATCTTTTCCACTTTTGTTACCATTACTTGATCAACCGTGTCCTGTTGAAAGAATGAGTGTGGTATATGCTTTAGGTCGTAATCCATGTCCCAGCGCGGTGGAGAAACTTGTCCGTCTTTTGGAGACTGACGATAATGCTTATGTCAGAAGAGCGACTGCATGGAGCTTAGCTAATTATGATAATCAAATTGTTTTGAATCCATTAATAAATGCTTTGAAGAACGATGTAGCTGCAGTTAGGTTGTGGTCATCTAGTTCTTTAGCTGAAATTGGAAATGTTTCTTTTGAGAACGCTCAATTAGCAGCAGAACAACTTTTGATAAGCTTAAAAATAGATAATGAATCTGGTGTGAGAAGTAATTGTATTTGGTCTTTGTGTAGATTGTACGAAAAATTAAATAATTCATTTCAGGAAATTTTCATTGATGAATGTACCAAGATAGCTCTTTTCGATAAAGAACCTTCCGTTATGGAAGAAGCAAAAACTGCCTTAGATTCAATGGGGATGCAAGGTTTTTATAACTAAATTTTTTTATTTTTTTTTATCATCAACCTACTGAAAAAATTTATTTATTAGATATTCAATATAAAAATTAAAATTAATTAACTTGTACCAACTGAAACAAAAAAATTTCGTTATTCTATATAAAGTAAAAGTACTTAGTACTGAATTTAATGCCTCAAAAAACATTGAGATTCAAAATTCATCAAGATGGAAGAGTTGAAGAGACAGTAGAAGGATTTACTGGTAGTTCATGCAACGAAGCTACAAGAAATCTTGAAAACGCTCTTGGTAAAGTAACAGTTAAGAATAAAACATCTGATGCTTTCATCTCTTATCAAAATGAAAAATTAAAACAATTCAACCAAGAATCTAATGTCACACTTTAGTACGATTAAAACACAGCTCAAAGATGCAGAGCCATTAATTAAAGCCTTAAATAATCTTGGTTACATTATCAACCAAGAAGAGAAATTTGTTAAGGGCTTTAGAGGCAAGTTTACAGCCGTTGATATAAGCATGAATCTGCCTGGCGATACTAAAGTTGGATTTAAATGGGACAATAATTCAAATTCATATGAATTAGTTACTGACCTAGATCTATGGAAATTTGAGCTTCCAGTAGAAAGATTTATCTCTAAAGTTACTCAAATGTATGCCTACGAAACAATTATTTCCAAAACAAAAGAGGATGGTTATCAAATCGTAGAACAAAAAAATCAAAATGATGGTTCTATTGAATTGGTTTTAACCAAGTGGGATAACTAATCTCATATTATGGATTTAACCGATCCATTTGATAATGCTTCACTAAATATAGAAATCACAGGCTTTGAACCAGTCTTAGGTGGTCAATTAGCAGAAAAAGCTGTTTGGGTTGATGAAGCTAAATGTATAGGATGTAAATACTGTGTACACGTTGCTTCAAACACCTTCTTAGTTGATGAATTTCATGGTAGAAGTCGAGCAATTAGACAAGATGGAGATAGTGTTGATGTTATACAAGAGGCAATGGATACATGCCCTGTTGATTGTATTCACTGGGTTAAGTTTGAAGAATTAAATGATTTAGAAAATAGCCTTGATAGGGATATGTTTCAATCATTTGGCAAACCACCAAGAATGAATAAGCATTAAAATCAAAGATATGCAATATCGTAGATTTGGTCGAACCAATCTGAAGATTCCTATTTTATCTTTGGGTGGTATGAGATTTCAAAAAAGTTGGGAACAATTAGATTTTTCTGAGATTTCGAATGAAGAACAAAATAAAGTAGAAAATATTTTAAATCTCGCAAATAAATATGGTTTAACTCATGTCGAAACTGCTAAGTATTATGGGACTTCTGAGATGCAATTAGGAATGGGGTTTAAAAATATAAAAAAAATCCCAAACATTATTCAAACAAAGATCCCTCCAAATCGTGATCCACAAATTTTTAAGAGAGATGTTATGACAAGTATTGAAAAATTAAAAGTTAAAAGAATTGATTTGCTAGCAATACATGGCATTAATACAGATGAACATTTACATCAGGCTATTAAAGATGGAGGTTGTATTGACATTTTAAGAAATTTGCAAAAAGAAAATTTAATTGGTTCTATTGGATTTTCAACTCATGGAAAATCTTCACTCATAGAGAAGGCTATATCAACAAACTTTTTTGATTATGTAAATTTGCACTGGTATTTCATCAATCAAGAAAATACAAAAGTTATAAATTTAGCAAATAAGTATGATCTTGGGGTTTTCATAATAAGTCCCACTGATAAAGGGGGACATCTTCATACTCCCTCAAACAAAATGTTGGAACTTTGTAAGCCACTTCATCCTATAGTTTTTAATGATCTTTTTTGCTTGCGAAATCAAAATGTCCATACTCTTAGTGTGGGTATTGCAAAAGAAGCGGATTTTGATTTGCATTTAGAAGCTGTCTCGTTGTTATCAGACTCTGAGAAGTATGTTCCAAAGATAATAAACAGATTAAGGCAGGAATCAATTAATTCTTTGGGTTTCGAGTGGCATCAAAATTGGAATAGAAATTTACCGAGTTGGGAATATACGCCAGGAAATATTAATATTCCTGTTCTGCTTTGGCTTTCAAATTTAATTGATTGGTTGGATATGGAAGGATTTGCAAAATCTAGATATCAATTGCTTGGTAATGGGAGTCACTGGTTCCCTGGATTTAATGCAAATTTGTTAGATGTAGATGTTTCTGAAGTACAATTATTGAAAGTATTAGAGGCTCATATTAATCCAAAAAAAGTTATAAGAAAATTGAGAACTTTAAAAGAAAAGTTTGGAGAAAGGGCTACTAAAAGATTATCAAAAAAATAATTTCATAATGGATTTTTTTCAGGTTTCCCAACTTTTCTTGGGTAAATTTCAGAGCAAAATCTTTTTGGTTGAATAAGAATAATATTTCGGTTACCTTTATTTCTTGGTAATAAAATCTTCTTTTTTTCAATAACTTTCCCTTCTAATATTTCTAAAGTTTTATCTAGATTTTTACTGTCTTCATCCGTCCATTTCCCACAATATAAAAATCCAAACCCGTCTTTTTTTAACATTGGCAGTATATATTCTGAAACTGTTGATGGATTACTCACCGCTCTAGTTGTAGCTATATTGAAATTATTTCTCATTGATGATCGATGGGCTAAGTTCTCAATACGATCATTGATTACATAAATATTGTTTTTAAAATTGATCTTTTTAATTAGGGTTTTTATTGCATCTGTTTTCTTTTTTGAAGAATCAATTAGGTATATCTCAGAATTAGGATGAGTTATAGAGTAAGCTAAACCAGGAAAGCCACAACCGGATCCAATATCTAAAAATTTTTTATTATCAAAATTAATATCCGGGAAAGCTTTAAATGGCCAAATACTGTCAAAAACTTGAGATACCCAATAATCATCCCCATCAATTAATCTCGTGAGATTGGTTTTATTATTTAATTCTTTAATTTTAATTTGTACCTCTTGAAATATATTTATTTCTTCTTCAGTTATTAAGGAAAAAATTTCTTCAGGAATGTTTTGTTTTTTCATTTCGTTATAAATATAAATTTTATTCATCCATTAGATACATTTTATTTAGAAAAAATTTATTAGAATTAGATTATTAATAAAAAATTATTTTGAAAGGGGAAACTTCCTACTACAAAATTTTAGGTGTAAATGAAAATGCATCAAATCATGAATTAAGAAAAGCATTTTGTAAACTTTCCATTGAGCTGCATCCAGATACAACTTCATTAGAAATAGAAGTTGCTAAAAGTAAATTCCAAGAAGTTTTAGAAGCTTATGAAAATTTAAATAATAGTAATTTGAGGAAAATGTATGATGACAAACTAAGGGAAAAATCTAGAAGTAAAAATAATTCTAACGTATTAGATAATTTAATAATCGATCCTAATAATAAAAATTTAATAGGGAATAGAAGACCTTTTTCAAATGGAGAATTGTTTTCGTTATTTCTTTTAATTATCATCATTTCTATTAGCTTGATTTTTTCAATTTTTATTGCGTCTTTTTCTGGAAAAGAATTAGATACAATACCTATTTGGTTAGTAAAATAATACTTTAAAAAAGTTTGTGAATCTCTCTAAAAAACCCATTAACCAAAATTCACTACAATCATTGGAATTGTGGCTAACTGATTTAGGTGCTGTGAAGGATATTAATAATCCATCTAAATGGTACCTGTTACTTCCTAATTGGAATGCCACTATTATTTTTGAGCAAGAAGATTTAAGTGTGATTTGGGAAAGTGAAGGACAAGAAACTAAAAGACTATTTTCATACTGCATAAATAGGGAAGATGTGGAAAATGCAATACTTCAGGGACCTTAAATTTCTATCTAAAAATTGTCTAAGATTTGCCTTATTATCCAGTAACTTTTTTCTAATTGATCGTCGGTTATACAGAGAGGCGGCAAGAGGTAAATAACATTCCCGAGGGGCCTAATAAATAAACCTTGCTCCATTGCAAGACTCTTTATTTCTTTCCCAATATTATTGAAATAACCTTTTTTCTTCCCAATATCTAAATCGAAGGCAGCAATTGTGCCGGATACCCTTATCTTTTTTATGTAAGGTAAGTTTTTAAATTTAATTAAATGAGATAAATGTTTTTCTTCAAATGAAAGGTATTTGTGTGGTTCTTTTTCTAATAAATCAAGGCTAGCGTTTGCTGCAGCACAACCTAAAGGATTAGCAGTAAAACTATGTCCATGCCAAAAAGTTTTTCTTGGGGAATCATCAATAAAGGCTTGAAAAATTTTTTCTTTACATAAAGTTATTCCCATCGGTAAAAATCCACCAGTTAAGCCTTTTGAAATACTTATTAAATCAGGAATGATTTTTGCCTTTTGAAACGCAAAAAGGCTCCCGCATCTTCCAAACCCAGTCAATACTTCATCTGCAATTAACAAAGAATTATTATTTTTTACAATTTTTGAAACTTTTTTTATAAAATGAGGCCTAACCATATTCATTCCTCCTGCTCCTTGAACAAGTGGCTCTAGGATTACTGCAACTGTGGGAGTTTTAAGTAGAGTTTCTAATACTTGTATCGCTTCATTTTCTTTTTTCTCTACTCTTTCATCGTTCATCCAAGTTGAGGGCCATGGGACTCTCCTAACTGGGAACATAAGATTATCGAAATTCTCATTAAAAATATTTCTTTCACCTAAAGCCATTGCTCCAAATGTATCACCATGATAGGCACCATCAAAAGCTACTATTTGAGTTCTTGTCTCTCCAGCATTTTGCCATGATTGGAAGGCAATTTTTAAAGCGACTTCCACTGCAGTAGAACCGTTATCAGAAAAGAATAATCTTTCAAGTTTTGTTAATTCACTCAGTCTTTCTGCCAATTTTTTTGCCTGCGGATGTAAGAAATCAGCAAATATAACTTGCTCAAGTTTTTTTGATTGATTGAAAATGGCATTCGCGATATATTCGTTACTATGACCATGAAGAGTTACCCACCAACTACTAATGGCATCTATTAACTCTTTTTTAGGGTCTTTAGTAAATAGGAGGGCATCTTTACCGTGAGTTACTTCTATTTGCGGTTTGCTGTTATTGATCTGTGTAAAAGGTGGCCAAATATTTGGGTGCCAATCTTGATTCGGAGTTTTTGAATCCAAAGATTTCATTTAACTTATTTTTGAGTTTAAAAGTGAGATCAACTTATTTTTGATATCTAGTTCTTTCCATAGTATATCTAAATTATTTGAGTCCATTTTTTTAATGTAAGGAAATTCAGTAATTAACGGAATACCACTGAAATCAACAAGAGTCTTTGGATTATCTAAGTGTTTTTCGCCATTGACTACTAAACCTAAAATCTCAATATTTCTTCGTTTTAAGGCCTCAATACTAAGCAGGGTATGGTTAAGAGTGCCAAGTGAGCTCTTACATACAAGTATTACCGGAAGATTCCATTTTTTTATTTGATCTATTTGTAAAAAATTGCGTGTTATTGGAACCATTAATCCACCCGCAGTTTCTACAATTAATGAGCCTTTTACTTTTGGCAATCTCAACATGTCAAAGTTAATAGTTTTTTGATCTATTTCAGCAGCCCAATGAGGAGAAAGAGGTTTTGTAAAGACATATGCTTCTTTAATGATTTTCTCTTTACTTATTTTTGCAAGCTTTTCAACAATTTGACTATCAGTTTGCGATTCAATACCACTTTGAATAGGCTTCCAATAAAAGGAATTTAATCCTTTAGCGAAAAAAGAGCTTATTAAAGTTTTACCAATATCAGTATCTGTTCCACAAATTATAAATTTGAAAATACTATCCTGACTTCTCATAATTTCTTTATGATTTGAATCTCAATTTGCCATGAAAGGTTCACTGTATTATTGTAATTCTTTGGCCAAAACTTTTGAATTTCCTTTAACTCTTTCACTGTTTTGCGTTTACAATTTGTTGATTGTGCTCCTACATTTTTAATGCTTCTAAAAAGCTTATATACATCTTCAAAATTTTCAAGATAATTAAACAGTTCTGAATAATGTATTTCAGTAGATTTGAAATCTTTTAATAATTCTTTAGAGCAAAGGAAATTAAGACCACTATATTCAATATCATTTTTTTTACAAGTATCTTTCCATTCAGGAAAACAATCTTTTGTTGGATATGAAATGATTAAAAAACCTCCAGGTGTTAATTTGCTAAACCAATTTTTTATTATCTTTTCTGGGTTGTTTAACCAATGTATGCAAAAGTTAGATGTTAATAGAGAACAGTTATTTATTTCAGGAGGTAAGTCATTATTCAAATCCCATAAAATTTTTTTACTAGATAATTTATTCTCAAGAAGCATTTTCTTGCTGAAATCAATTCTGGATACTTTTTGGGAAGAAAATTTTTTTTCTATTTCATCTGCTAATAGCCCTGGTCCTGATCCTAGATCTATCCATTCACCTTTTTTTTGGGGATTTAATTCTTTGATAAATTGAACAATCTTTTTTGAAAAAAATTTCTGAATATTTGAATACTCTAGATACTGATATGCAGCATCATTAAAATTATTTTTTATTTTCTCATTCCACTTTTTACTATCCATTTCAATCATTAAGTTTATTCAGTAAGATCTCGTATAAATTTAAATTATTCAAGCAATGACCTTGTTGAGATAATTTAATTAAAATTGGTTTCCTATCAAGTGTTTTATTTAAGGAATCTAAAAAGTTATGATTTGATTCGTTGTCAAGAATCAAATCATTTTCTGATTTTATAAAAATAATTTTGCAATCTTTTCTTAAAAATACTGGAAAATCTCTATTGATGTAAAGTTGTTTTAAATCATTTAAAATAAGAGTTTTATTTAAACTCTCTAGACTTTTATAAAACATATTTTTAAAACTATTATTCATATGATTTGGCATAAATGATCTATATATAAATTCTTTCAACATATCCTTAGTTTCATCTTGTATGATTTTTGTTTCCATTCTTTTTAGAGACCTCAAAATAAAGTTTCTCTTATTACTTAAAGGAAGAAAATTATTAAAAGAATTTATAAGAACAATATGAGTTGCTTCTTTTAAAATTTTTTTTTGCATTAAATGAAAACCAAATGAATGACATAAAGTCATTCTGATTTCTTTTTTAGATTTGCTTTTAATCCATTCTGCTTGATAATTATTTGACGAAAAATAGCCCCTTTCATTATCTTGCCAATGCCAATTATTATTTAAAAAATCAACTTTATAATCATCCCAGAAATATTTATTTAGTCCCCACCCATGTTGAGTAATAATTTGTTTCATTTAAACTCTTTTAATACTTCAATGAAATTCTTTAGCAGATTAAAATCTAAGTTTCTTCGTATTGTTATTCTGATTCTTGATTGCCCCAATGGAACAGTCGGAGGTCTTATCGAAATTGCTAAAAACCCATTTTCTTCGAGATATTTTTGTAGATAAATTGCCTTTTCTTCTTGGCCAACAATAATTGATAAAATGTGAGAATCTCCCTGAACTGGAAAATTAATATTTTTAACAATTTCATCTTTCCATACATTCGCAGAGGATAACAAATCATTACCCCATTCTTTATTTTTTAAAATTTTTTTTAAACCTTCTAGTGCCCCAGCAGCTAAAGATGGCGCAAGTGCGGTTGTATACCTAAATGCACCACTTGTTTGGATAAGATATTCTCCAATTTCTGAATTGGAAGCTATGAAAGCTCCACCGCTTCCAAATGCTTTTCCAAAAGTCCCAGTAATCATAGTTATATCTGAACGAAAATTAAAACTTAAACCCCTGCCTTCATGGCCCAAGATCCCAATTGCATGAGCTTCGTCAACTAATAATTGAACACTATTTTTTTTGCAAATTTCCGTTATTTCTCTGAGCGGAGCAATTGATCCCTCCATGCTATAAAGAGATTCAACAACAACTAAAATGGAATTTTTTGTGGGGTTAGATTTAATAATTTTATCTTCTAAATCTTTTAAATTATTGTGTGAGAATCGAACCAGTTTTGCTTGAGCAGCTTTCACTCCAACCAATAAAGAGTTATGGATCAATTTATCTGCTATTACGATACTATTTCTGTTTGCCAAAGCCTGGATAGCGGCTATATTTGCTTGAAATCCGCTTGGGAAAAGTAATACTTTCTCTTGATCAAGCCATTTGGCAAGTTCTGTCTCTAATAATTTATGTATTGGTCTTGAACCTGTAATAAACCTAGAGCTTCCTGAACCAATACCTTCTAACAAGCTTATTTCGTAAGCAGCTTTTATTAAATCCTTGTCCCTACTTAATCCAAAATAATCATTACTGCATAAGTCTATAAGTTTTTTATTTTGCGAATTTAAACTTAGAAGTTCGAATGATTTTTTACCTAAAGAAAATGTTTTTAATTTACGGATTCTATTTTTTGGAATTTTTACTTTTTTCATTTTGGCAAAATAAAATATAGTGGATTTAATTAAAAAGATTTAGATTTACTATTAAAGTTTGCAAGGTATTTTTTGTTTATTAATATCTATATAGATCATATATTAAGAAGTTAACTCATCCTCTCTTCAATCACAATTATTGCTTAATTTAGAGGAATATTTCCCCTTTCCGCTAGATGATTTCCAATTAGAAGCAATACGAGCTATTAATAGCGGAAATTCTGTTGTTTTAACCGCACCAACAGGTTCGGGTAAAACATTGATAGGTGAATTTGCTATATATAGAGGCTTATCTCATGACAGCAGAGTTTTTTATACAACACCTTTAAAAGCCCTATCAAACCAAAAGTTTAGAGATTTTGCTAATCAATATGGTGAGAATAAAGTTGGTCTTTTAACTGGAGATGTAAGTATAAATAGAGAAGCACCAATCTTAGTCATGACTACTGAGATTTTTAGGAACATGCTTTATGGCGAATTTGATGAATTTGATGACCCCTTAGAAAATTTAGAATCTTTGATTCTTGATGAATGTCATTATATGAATGACCCCCAAAGAGGCACAGTTTGGGAAGAAACTATAATCCATTGCCCTACTAGAACTCAAATAATAGCTTTATCAGCAACAATAGCCAATGCAGATCAACTACAAAATTGGATAGAAAAAGTTCATGGGCCCACAGTACTAATTAATAGTGATAAGAGACCAGTCCCACTTGATTTTATTTTTTGTAGTGTTAAAGGGCTCCATCCACTTTTAAATAATAAGGGTAATGGAATTCATCCAAACTGTAAGATCTGGAGAGCTCCTAAAGGGCAGAAAATAAGAGGAAAAGTGGGCAGGATAATGCAACCAAAGTCTCCCTCAATTGGCTTTGTGATCTCGAAACTAGCTGAAAGAAATATGCTGCCAGCTATTTATTTTATGTTTAGTAGAAGAGGATGTGACAAGGCTATTGAGAATATAAAAGATTTAACTTTAGTAAGTTATTCAGAAGCAAGTATTATATCCCAAAAATTAGATGTTTATCTTAAAAATAATCAGGAAGCAATTCAAGATAAATCTCAATGTGAGGCATTAAAACGCGGTATTGCATCCCATCATGCTGGATTATTGCCTGCATGGAAAGAATTAGTTGAGGAATTATTTCAGCAAGGTTTAATAAAAGTTGTTTTTGCAACTGAAACTCTTGCTGCAGGAATAAATATGCCGGCAAGAACAACTGTTATTTCTTCTCTATCAAAAAGGACAGAAGATGGTCATAGATTATTATTTAGCAGTGAATTTTTGCAAATGTCAGGAAGAGCTGGAAGAAGAGGAAAAGATACCCAGGGATTTGTTGTTACATTACAAACAAGATTCGAAGGTGCCAAAGAAGCAAGTGCACTGGCGATTAGCAAACCAAATTCTTTAGAAAGTCAATTCACTCCTAGCTATGGAATGGTACTTAATCTTTTACAAAGTTATACTTTAGAGAAGTCTAAAGAATTAATTAAAAGAAGTTTTGGTAGTTTTTTATATTTAGGTCAATCATCAGGTGAGAATATAATTATTGAAAATTTAGATAAGGATTTAATTGAATTAAAAAAAATTACATCTAACGTTTCATGGAAAGATTTTGATGCATACGAAAAGTTAAAAAATCGTCTTAAAGAAGAGAGAAGACTCTTGAAAATTTTAGAAAAACAAGCAGCAGAAAAATTATCAGAAGAGATAACTAATGCACTCCCATATATTAAAGATGGAAGCTTAATTTCAATCAAGGCTCCTCAAATTAAAAGAAAAATTGTTCCAGGATTAATTTGTAAGAAAATATATGAATCCCAAAAAATTAAGAGTTTATTGTGTTTGACAATTGATAATTTATTTATTCTTATAAAACCCTCATATATAGTAAGTATTTTTAATGATTTGGATGTAATTGATGTCTTAGGACTTGAAGTACCAAAGATGTATTTATCTGGAGAAGTATTTAGGGGAGATGATATATCGCAGTGTTATGCGGATCGAATTTTAGAAGTTTCTAAAAAAAATGATTTACAAACTCCACAATATGATTTGACAACGGAAGTTTTGGCACAACAGCAACAAATCAATAATTTAGAAGAAACAGTTACTGATCATCCCGCACATAGATTTGGAGACTCCAAGAAATTAAAGAAATATAGAAAAAGAATTATTGATGTTGAAAAAGAAATAAATATTAGAAAAAAACTACTTGAGGATAAAGAAAATCATAACTGGAGAACTTTTACCGATTTGATTAAAATTCTGAATCATTTTGGTTGTTTAAATGATTTGGAATTGACAGAAGTTGGACAAACAGTTGGTGCAATAAGAAATGAAAATGAATTATGGATTGGCCTTGTTTTAGTAAGTGGTTATTTAGACGATTTAGATCCTCCTGAATTAGCTGCAATTATTCAAGCTATATGTGTTGATGTGAGGAGGCCTAATCTTTGGTGTAATTTCAAGCCTCCTTTAAAGGTAATAGATGTTTTTAATGAATTAGATAGTTTAAGAAAATTAGTCTCTTTTCAACAAAATAAGTTTCATATTGCAATCCCAATCTATTTAGAAACAGAGTTGACTGGAATTATTTCTGAATGGGCAAGAGGGAAAAAATGGAAAGATTTGGTTTTTAATACTTCATTAGATGAAGGTGATGTAGTGCGGATTATTAGAAGATCAATTGATGTGCTTTCTCAAGTGCAATACTGTATTGGTGTTAGTGATAAATTAAAAAGCAAAGCAAAGCTAGCATTAAAAGCTATAAATCGTTTTCCTGTGTCTGAATCTAATGATCTTATAAAAGTCTCTGAAGATATTAATCCTGCAACAAAAAGAATTGACAATAGCTCTTAAATTTTTTTAATCAAATCATTGAATTGATATTCATTGCTTCATCAAATTCATCTTCGTTTAAATAACCTAATTTAAGTGTTGCCTCTTTTAAATTTAATGATTCTTTGAAGGCAAGGTTTGCAATTTCAGCTGCTTTTTCATAACCAACTTTTGGCACTATGGCTGTAACCAACATTAGTGAATTTTTTAAATTTAACTTCATTTGCTTTTGATTAGGTTCCATCCCCTCAACTAATTTTATTCTGAAATTTTCTATTACATTTTTAAGTAATTTTAAACTTGTGAGAATATTAAATCCAATAAGAGGCTTATATTCATTCATCTGTAAAGTGCCACTAGAATTTGCCATTGAAACTGCATATTCAAGACCCATTATGTGAGTGCAAACCATTGATAAGGCTTCGCATTGAGTTGGATTCACTTTACCCGGCATGATAGAACTTCCAGGTTCATTTTGAGGAATAATTAGTTCATATATTCCTGATCTTGGACCAGAAGATAGAATTTTTATATCATTTGAAATTTTAAATAATGCACCTGCTAATATTTTTATCTGACTCATTACTTGAGCTAGACGATCATGCGAGGCCATAATAGAAAAATTATTTTTTGATTTATAAAACATTAGATTAGTATCATCGGAAATTGATTTTATAGATTCTTCACAAAATCCTTTTGGACAATTAATCCCTGTACCAACTGCAGTTCCTCCCAGAGGTAAGAAATACAATTCATTAAGACTCATAATAATTGCATTCTCAGCATCTTTAAGTTGCTCTGACCATCCTGATATTTCTTGCCCAAAAGTAATGGGAACTGCATCTTGAAAATGGGTTCTTCCTATCTTTATAAGGTCTTTCCATTCTTCACTTTTTTTATCAAGGATCTTAGTAAGTTCTCTGATCGTTGGAACTAAATTTTTGATTATTTCATTAACAACAGATATTTGAATAGCAGCAGGAAAAGTGTCATTAGTTGACTGAGATTTATTGACATCATCATTTGGATGAATTGGTTTATGACTGCCAAGTTCTGAATTAGTTTTTAAAGCTGCAATATTTGAAATTACCTCATTAACATTCATATTTGTTTGAGTACCACTACCTGTTTGCCAAACCTTTAAGGGAAACTGTGAATCGTGAAGCCCATCAAGTATTTCCGTACATGCCTCTACAATTAAATCTTTTTTCCTTTTATCTATTAAACCTAAATTGAAATTCGCAATTGAAGCAGCTTTTTTTATGAGGGTGAGTGAATAAATTAACTCAATTGGAATTAATTCTTCTCCAATAGAAAAATTTATTATCGATCTTTGTGTTTGAGCACCCCACAAAGCTTCCATGGGAACCTCTATTGTTCCCATACTATCTTTTTCAATCCTAAAGTTTTTTGTCATTATTCCTCTGAAAACACTGGTTTAACTTAGATAAGGTTTTCAGTAATCCTAGATACCTAACTTCTCCCATATTACACTTAAATTATTGAGATGAATTGAAGGATTAAAACATTCTTCTAAGTCACTGTGATCAATAAAATCCATTATTTCATTATCTCTCTCTATATTTTGTTTGAAATTCCCATTCTGAGTATTCCAGGCCTGATGCGCATTTTTTTGTACTAAACTATAAGCTTTTTCTCTAGACAAGCCCTTATCTACAAGCAAAAGTAAAACTTTCTGACTGAAGATTACGCCGCCATATATATTTAAATTTTTGAGCATATTTTTTGGATAAACTTCCAAATTGCTTACTATATCTTTCATTTCCCTGAGCATAAAATGCAAGCAGATTGATACGTCAGGTAACATGATACGTTCATTTGAACTATGGCTTATATCTCTTTCGTGCCAAAGTGGAACATTTTCCAGTGCTGTTAAGACGTAACTCCTCAAAATTCTTGCTAAACCGCTTACTCTTTCACTTCGAATAGGATTTCTTTTATGAGGCATGGCAGAACTTCCTTTTTGCCCTTTTGTAAAGCCCTCCTCAACTTCTAAAACATCAGTTCTTTGTAAATTTCTTATTTCAGTTGCAAATCTATCTAAAGAAGCGCCAACTAGTGCAATAGTTTGCACATATTCTGCATGTCTGTCTCTCGAGATAACCTGCGTACTTGCTGTATCTGGTTTTAACCCTAGTAAATCACAAGTTATTAGTTCTACTTTGGGATTCGTATTAGCGTAAGTTCCCATTGCACCACTTATTTGTCCAATTGCTACAGATTCTTTTAGAGTTAACAATCTTTTTTTGTTCCTTATTATTTCTGCTAACCATCCAGCAAGTTTAAAACCGAAGGAAATTGGCTCCCCATGAATGGCATGTGATCTGCCAATCATTAATGTATTTTTATGCTTCCTTGCTAATAATCTGACTTCATTTTCTAATTTCTCAATTTCTTTTAATAACAATTCGCAAGAGTCTTTTAACTGAAGAGATAAGCCAGTATCAAGTACATCACTACTGGTCATACCAACATGTATGTATCTTCCAGAATCTCCTACAAATTCATTAACGCTTGTGAGAAATGCTATGACATCATGTTTAACTTCTTTCTCAATTTCTGTAATTCTAGATTCATCAAACTTTGCATTTGAACGTATATCTTTCATGGCATTCTCAGGAATTTTCCCGAGGGAAAAATTTGCTTCACATGCAGCTATTTCAACCTTAAGCCATCTCTGGAATTTTGCGCTTTCAGTCCAGATTTCCCCCATTTCGGGTAATGTGTAACGCTCGATCACAATTTTTATTTATTATCAATTTAAACTTTATAACAAAATCGAATTATTGCCCTATACCTTAAAGATGTACTTGATATTGAACATATTTGCCTGATTATTATTTTCTTATGTAACATTTTTCTGGCTAATAAAGAAAGCTTAAATATAAAAATGTTTGCATTTATTCCTTTCATTAATAATGGGTAATTTTTTAGTTCTAATTTAAAATTGGAAGGTATTAAAGAATTTGGATCTTAATCTTGTAGAAGTTCATTATTCAGTCTTTTTTTATTGATTAATAGATGATTAAAAAAAGTAGATTAGACCTTTATCTTCTAAATAAAGGTTTATGTGAAACTCGTCAAAAAGCCCAAGGTTTAATTCTTGCGGGCAAGGTTAGAGATATCAATGGAAAAGTATTGGATAAACCTGGACAACAAGTATTAATTGGATCTGAATTTTTTATTGATTCTGCACCTATGTTTGTATCAAGGGGCGGTGAAAAATTATTAGAGGCATTTAAAAAACTTGAAATTAAAGTAAAAGACAAAATATGTATTGACGCAGGAATCTCTACTGGTGGATTTACTGATTGCTTATTGCAACAAGGAGCAAAGTTAGTTTATGGGATAGATGTTGGTTATGGACAAACTGCATGGAAGATTAGAAATAACCCAAAAGTCATACTTTTTGAACGAACTAATATTCGAAATTTAAAACCTAATGATCTTTTATCTAGAAGTAATGAATTACCAAATTTTGTGGTTGCTGATTTGTCTTTTATTTCATTGAAGTTAGTTTTTAAATCAATTGGTAATTTATTAGAAGGTGATTGTATTGAGGGAATATTTTTAATTAAACCTCAATTTGAGGTGGGTAAAGAAAAAGTCAGTAAAGGTGGTGTTGTTCGTAATCCTAAATTCCATACTGAGGCTATAGAGTCTGTTATTTATACTGCTAAGAATTTCCAATGGAATATAAAGAATTTGATAGCTTCTCCGCTAGTTGGTCCTGCTGGAAATCATGAATATCTAGCTTGGATGACCTTAGGAAATCAATCAAATAAAAGGATTAATAGTGAATATATACAAAATCTAGTAAAAGAAACTCTTTGAATTAAAGAGCTTCTTCATCTTTGTCACCAGTTCTAATTCTCACAACAGAATCAATCGAAGTGATGAATATTTTTCCGTCACCGATCTCTCCAGTTTTTGCTGCTTCAGCAATCGCATCTATGACTGAATTAACCTTTTCATTCTCTACGACAACTTCTACTTTGAGTTTTTGAAGGAATTCAACAGTAAATTCGGAACCTCTATATCTTTCAACTTGTCCTTTTTGCCTTCCAAAACCTCTGACTTCACTAACTGTCATTCCCACAATACCAAAGTTTACTAATGCAATTTTTACATCCTCTAGCTTAAATGGACGTATGATTGCTTCAATTTTCTTCATGATTAAAGATTGAATATTCCTATTTTAATTGTTTTTTGGGAAAACATCCAACATTGAAATATCAGAAAAACATTTGATATTAAGGCCTGCATTCGTGGCGTCTTCAATTAACAATTGGGCATTTTCTTCAGAAATTATTACTGTACTGTTTGACAACGCTTCCCACTGATCATTCTCAAAGTGTGTTTGAAGCCATAACATCCCAATTGCACTTTTTGGTTGAAGGGATTTATTTAAGTTTTTATCGATAGTTATCAAACAAATGTCCATTAATTATTCATTGAATTAAACACATATAACCCTTTTAACCGACCTTATGAATGTTATTGATGATACAAAAGTAAGATTTAACAGCTTTTGACTTATTCAATTGTAATACTTAAGCTTGTTGAGGTTTTTGCAGATTTTGATCTTTTTATATAGGTTTAGTAAATAAGTTCTACGAAAAATGAGTACTGCTAAATTAGATGATTCGACGCAAAGACCACTTTATGGTGAGAGAATTATTAAAGAATCAAAAATAATTTGTTTCGATAATCCAAATAAGAAAAGAATTTATGAAATTTCTATCCAGCTACCTGAATTCACATGTAAGTGCCCCTTTTCTGGTTATCCAGATTTTGCAAAGCTAAATATTATTTATCAACCTAATTTGAGAGTCTATGAGTTGAAGTCTTTAAAGCTTTATATAAATAATTTTAGAGATATAAAAATATCACATGAGGAAGTTGTTAATAGAATTATGGATGATTTAGTGAATGAAGGCTCACCTCACTGGATACATTTAAATGCTGCATTTAACCCTAGAGGGAATGTTTCTATGCAGTTAGATATTTTTAGTGGACAGAAAAAAAATTAAAAATTTTTTATTTCTTCTGATAATTTAAAAAATTCTTTTTTAAAACCAACTAGATTTTTATTGCTAAGACCTCCAATGGATAACTTTTGTGATTCTTTATTTACAAGAATCCATAATTGGTTAGTTGGTATAAGACTAATCATTGTTCCAAAAATTATTAAAATAAAAGAGGAGTAAATAAATGGTATTGAAGGATCATTTTTAATTATTAACCCACTGCTGGGTATTATTTTTTTTAGAGATACTTTTGAAGAGTTAACTTCTAAGGGTTTGTCGTTGATATAAAGACTATCAGCTGAAAAATTTTCTACATTTGAAATTTTGAGTGGACCATTTTCATTATCTATTGTTAAAAGGAAATTTTTTTTAGTCTCTGCTCCTAATTCAACTAAAACTCCCCAAACTTGATTGCCTATCTCGGGAATTTCCCTTAATCGTAATTGATAAAGGATATTATCTATTTCTAAAACAACATCTGATATTGCCCAATCAGCTTGATAAATAGTTAATCCTTTAAACCTAATTGGGTGATTAACTTTGGCGGTTTTTATTTCATTTAAGTTTAGATCTTCAGAAGAAAAATTTAACTTTGAAATAAACTGTTTGGGTATACCATCACTTTCTCGTTCTATAGAAAAATCTACTAATTTTACATTGGCTTTTGAGTTTGTACTCTCATTAACAAGATCCAAACTTTCTCCAGGTAGTAAATATTGTTCTTTTGATTGTTTTGTAAAACTTCCATATGCTGATCCTATAAGTAAAACTATTAATCCGATATGTACAACTAAAGGACCGATTTTTCCAATTAAACCCCTTCTTGCAGAAATATGACTTTTGAATTTGTAGGTTTTCCATCCCCTTTTTTTAAGTAATAAATCTACTTTTGATATATGGTCTCCATCTTGATTGATTGAGTGACTTGAAGTTAATTGCAGTTTGCTAAATTTTTGTTCGCTCTTGTATTCAATCCATTTTAATGAAGCTTTTAATGAAGGGATTTGCCTCCTGAAACTACAAGCTGCTAGGGAAATGCAAAGGAGAATTAATGTAAATAAAAACCAAAAGCTTGTATATATATGATCCAATTGAAGTTTTAAGACTTTTTCTCCATCTAAAAATCCAAAAATGGGAGCACTATCGAAATTATCAATATAAAATTTATTTCTACTACCTTGAGGTATAAAAGTACCTATTCCACTTGTAATAGCTATGAAGATTATCAGTGATATGGCGAATCTTAAACTTGATATTTTTAAAATTAGATTCTTAAAAATAATCATTTAAATCCAATTTGAAAATAAATTTAATAATCCTAGTGCAACTAAAAATATCCCACTCAAAGTGGGAATTATTTGACTAAATTTTCTAAGCTCTAAAAATTTTTTTAAATTTTCTGCCGTGGCTCCCGCAATGATTAATGGAGTAACTTGGCCTATCCCAAAGAAAAATAAAAAAATAATCGAGATTATCGGGTTTTTAGCTTGCGATACCCAAGCCAGAAGAGTTGCTAAAACTGGAGTGATGCAAGGTGAAGAGGCTAGTCCAAAAGTGGTTCCTATTGTGAAAGGTGCTATGAGGGGTGGTATTTTGTCTTCTATTATTTTTAGATCAGGTCCATTCGGAAACTGAAACTTTAGAATTCCTAGTAAATTTAAACCCATTACTATTGCTATTAGAGCAACAAATGAAGTGTAATAAGATGGAATTTGTCCGTATATTTTGCCTAAGAATCCACTCGCAGCACCAAGGGCAACAAGCGAAAAAACGACTCCTCCTGAAAAACTAATAAGCTTAAATTTATTTTTCTCTGTTCCTCCTACATAAGCAATTGTGACTGGAAGTAATGATAATGAACATGGCCCAAGACTTGTTAACAGTCCTGCGCTGAAAACCAAAAAGATAGTAAATGGACCAGGACTATTAAGACCACTCTGCATAAGCAGATTACCCTTTTGAGATAATTCGGAGATAACTAAATTAAATGATTCGATAGCTTGAATTAAATCCTCTAAATTCTAACTAATTAAGAGTCTTTCGTGTACTAATCATACCTATAAATCCAGTTGATTCTAATGAACATCTAAGTAACATCCCTGCAATAAAAAAAGACGCGATTAGTGAATTGCCACCATAACTAATGAAGGGTAGTGGTAAGCCTGTTGTAGGCATTGAACCTGTTGCTACAGCGATATGCATTATTGATTGACCTATTAACAATACACCACATCCTATAGCAACTAATTTTGTATAGTTGTTCCTGCACTTAAGACTAATTCTTAAGCTTATATAAGAGAATACTGCTAAAAATCCTAAGAATAAAGTACACCCCAACAAACCAAATTCTTCCGCAAAAATGGCAAAAATAAAATCTGTATACATGAACGGTAGATATTGTAATTTTTGAATAGACAGCCCAAAACCTTGGCCAAATAGACCACCTGAACCTATAGCTAATAAACTCTGAACCAATTGAAATCCACTTTCCTGTTGATCTTTCCAAGGATTAATGAATGAAGTAATTCTAAGTTTTTGATATTCGTTATTAAGGATACTAATACATCCAGTGATCAATCCTAATGAAGCAAATGACCAAAGAGAACTAGATTTAACGCCTCCACATAAACCCATTACCCAAAACAAAATTCCAGTTAATGATGCAGTACTTAAATTAGGCTGCTTAAGTATTAATAAAATTAATAAACCAAAGGAAAATATTGAAATTAATTTTTTATCATTCTTTATCAGATTCCAATGAGCAAAAAGGTTAGAAGCTTCAAGAATTAGAAAAGGCTTTATTAATTCAGATGGTTGTAAACGTAAATTCCCTAGTACTAACCATCTTGAAGAGCCATTGACTGTAATTCCAGTAATATTGGTTAGAAAAATCAAAAAAAATAAAAAATAAAAAATAATTCTTGAAAACTTTAAAAGATTTCTAATGTTGGTATTAAGAACGAAATAAAACAGACCAATCCCTGGAATTGTCCAAATAATTTGTTTTTTTAAGAAATAAGCCCAATTTCCCATTTCTCTACTAGCCACCCACCAACTTGACGATCCTAGAATGGATATTCCTAATATTGACCAAACTCCAACGAGGATAACGAGGATTTTTGCCTCATAAGGCCATATTGTCCAAGGCAAAGGAAAAATAGATTCTGTTAAATTGCTTAAATTTTTTTTGTAATTAGAGCTAAAGGGTTTTTTTCTTTTAGAAATTTTTTTATATTTTATTTTTTCTTGACTTATCTCCAATTTTTTTAAATGTATATGTACCATTGAGACGTTTAATTGAGATTTTGCCAAGTCTTTTATTAACTTTTTAAAGTGTATACGTAATTAAAAAGAGGATTTTTCATAAATTTTATTCTTGAAGAATAAAGTTAAAAATGCTCTATAGATTCATAATAAATCTTAAGAATTAATTTTTTATAGAAAAAAACTAGCTAAAAGGTACCTCTCCGTGATAGATTCCGTGAGTTTATATACTTACTTCAAACACTAAGAGGGGGTTTCTAAACTATGTTCACATCAGTGGACTCAAATAGAAAAAAACTTGAGCATCCTTGTAATGAGAATGTTCAATTTCCTCAATCCCTGAATAATTCGATCATCAAAGAAAGTAAATCTGGCATTGCCAATCAAATAGAGCATTTGCTTTCTATAAATGATGAATACACAAAATTGCAATTAACAATTTTTGGAATTACTTTTATTGTTTCTATTTTATTAGCATCAATAACTGGAATTTTTCTAGGCTTCACTTTTGGTTTTAGTATTTTTATAGGTGCAATTGCCGGCATTTTTTACCTACGTTTGCTTGCCAAAAGTATAGGGAAACTTGGTAAAGAATCATCAGGTGTATCAAAATTGCAACTATTAGTTCCAGTTTGCCTCTTTATTTTTGCGAGCAAGCTAGGATCTTTGGATATTTTTCCTGCGATGATAGGTTTTTTTATTTATAAGCCTTCACTCATTTTTTATTTTTCACGTTCTTAAGTAAATTTTTTTATTCAAAACAAATGTTTTTTAATTCCTTGCTAACAAATTTTGCAGCATTAGAAGTTGGTCAACATCTTTATTGGCAAATTGGAAATATCAGACTTCATGGGCAGGTATTTTTAACATCTTGGATTTTATTAGGAGCTTTATTAGTTTTTATTTCTTTAGGAACTAAAAAAATGGAAAATGATCCTAAAGGCCTTCAAAACTTGCTTGAGTTTCTCTGGGATTACATAAGAGATCTTGCTAGGACTCAAATAGGTGAAAAAGTATATAGAGATTGGATGCCATTTATAGGTACTTTATTTTTATTCGTCTTTGTTAGTAATTGGGGAGGAGCTTTAATTCCTTGGAGATTGATTAAGTTACCAAGTGGAGAATTAGGAGCACCTACTGCAGATATCAATACAACTATAGCCTTGGCTTTATTGGTTTCACTTTCTTATTTCTATGCAGGGTTAAGCAATAAGGGTTGGAGATATTTCGAATATTATGTTCACCCAACTCCTATTATGCTTCCTTTCAAAATTCTAGAGGACTTTACGAAACCTTTATCACTCTCTTTCAGGCTATTTGGAAATATTTTGGCTGATGAACTTGTTGTTGGTGTTTTAGTATTCTTAGTTCCACTAATTCTGCCAATACCTGTTATGTTCCTAGGATTATTTACTAGTGCAATTCAGGCATTGATTTTCGCAACTTTAGCGGCCTACTACATTGGAGAAGCTGTTGAAGAACATCATTAGCTTTCTTCTTATACATTCAGACGCTTTTACAAAGGGTCTGTAATCTGGCAAAATATCTAATCGCGTAGGTCTGAAAATATCAGACCCATTCTTAAAATAAAGGATGTCCAAGCGTGTATGACAACAAAGATTATCACAAGTATTAAGCTCTTTATTTCAAAATTATGGATTCGATTACTTCCGCTGCATCAGTTGTAGCTGCTGGCTTAGCAGTTGGTCTAGGTGCTATTGGCCCAGGTCTTGGACAAGGTAACGCAGCTCAAGGTGCTGTTGAGGGTATTGCCCGTCAACCAGAAGCTGAAGGTAAAATCAGAGGAACTCTTCTTTTATCTTTCGCTTTCATGGAGTCATTAACAATTTACGGATTAGTTGTGGCTTTGGTACTACTTTTTGCGAATCCTTTTTCCTAAAAGTTAATATTGCTTCTAATCCTTATTAGCAATATTTAAATTTAATTTTTTAACTTCAACTTAATCATATGTTGGCCTTTAATTTTTTTGGTACTACGGAAGGTGGATTATTTGATATAAATGCCACTTTGCCTCTAATGGCGATACAAGTAGTTGCGCTTACTTACATATTAAATTCTCTCTTTTTTAAGCCTGTAGGCAATGTTGTAGAAAAAAGAGAAAAGTTTGTAAGTAATAATATTATTGAGGCCAAAAATAAACTTTCTGAGGTTAAAAAATTAGAAGCTGATTTATTAACTCAGCTTCAAAGTGCTCGTTCAGAAGCTCAAAGAATTGTGGGCGAAGCGGAGAATGAGTCTGACAAGCTTTATAAAGAAGCACTAGAACTTGCCAACAATGAAGCAAATGCTTCAAAAGAAAAAGCAAGACTAGAAATTGAAAGTCAGACATCTGCTGCTCGTGATCAACTTTCTAAACAGGCTGATGATTTAAGCGAACTTATTGTTAATAGACTGATTCTAGAAAAATGAATTTAACTCTCTTAGCTACAGAAGGTTTTGGATTAAATTTCGATTTATTCGAAACAAATATCCTTAATTGGGCTGTAGTGGTTTTTGGCCTTTATAAATTTTTGCCTGGTTTCCTAGGTAAAATGCTTCAAAAAAGAAGAGAAGGAATTCTTCTTGAATTAAAAGATGCCGAAGATCGACTTCTTAATGCAACACAAGCTTTAGAGAAGGCAAAGAAAGACTTATCTTTAGCAGAAGAAAAAGCTTCTCAAATAAAAGCAGATTCTCTCAAAAGATCTGAATCAATCAGAATGGAAAGTGAGAAAAAAGCAATCGAAGAGATGGCACGAATTAAACAAAGTGCAATTTCTGATGAGAGCTCTGAAGCATCCAGAGCAATTTCTCAACTTCGAAAAGAAGCTGTTGAATTAGCAATTAAAAAAGCTTTAGATTCCCTACCAAATCGACTTGATAAAACAACACAAGAAAATTTGGTCACTCAATCAATTAACAATATTGAGGTGAACTAATGCCACTTTTAAATTCAGTTACTACACCATATGCCGAGGCATTACTTCAAGTTGTGAATGAAAATTCGCAAACTGAAGAGATTGTTTCTGAGGTTAAACAACTTTTAGAATTATTAAATGATTCCCCTGAATTGGAGAAGGCACTTTCCTCTCCTGTTTTAGAGACAGATGCTAAGAAGAAAATCATTATTGAAATTTTTTCAAATAAGGTAAATTCTTCTTTACTGAATTTCTTGAAATTATTGGCCGATAGGCAAAGAATTGGAATTCTTACTTCTATTCTTGAAAGGTTTTTAGAGATTTATCGAGAAAATAGTAATATTGCTTTGGCAACTGTTACTTCAGCAGTCGAGCTTACTGATGAACAGAAAGGTTTAATTACCCAAAAGATCATCAATATAGCAGGAACTGAAAAATTAGAACTTGTAACTAAAATTGACCCATCTCTTATTGGTGGTTTCGTCGCCAGTGTAGGATCAAAAGTAATTGATGCTTCCCTTGCTTCTCAAATTAGAAAACTTGGTTTGTCACTTTCCAAGTAACTTTTAAATCAACCTTAAATTCTTAAATCCATGGTATCTATACGCCCTGATGAAATCAGTTCAATCTTAAAACAACAAATAACTGATTATGACCAATCTGTAAGTGTTAGCAATGTAGGAACTGTTCTGCAAATCGGTGATGGCATTGCAAGAATATATGGCTTGGATCAGGTCATGGCTGGTGAATTATTGGAATTTGAGGATGGTACCGAAGGTATAGCATTGAACCTTGAAGATGATAATGTTGGTGCTGTTTTAATGGGTGAGGCACTTGGCGTCCAAGAAGGAAGTAACGTTAAGTCAACAGGTAAAATCGCATCTGTCCCAGTTGGCGAGGCAATGCAGGGGAGAGTTGTTAACCCTTTAGGTCAACCAATAGATGGGAAAGGGGAAATTCCGACTAGTGATACTAGATTGATCGAAGAAATGGCTCCTGGAATAATCAAGAGAAGATCAGTACATGAACCAATGCAAACAGGTATCACATCTATTGATGCAATGATTCCTGTGGGAAGAGGTCAAAGAGAATTAATTATTGGTGATAGACAAACTGGAAAATCTGCTATTGCTATTGATACAATAATCAACCAAAAAGGTCAAGACGTAGTTTGTGTTTATGTGGCTATTGGTCAAAAGTCAGCATCTGTAGCAAATGTGGTTGAGGTTTTAAGAGAAAAAGGAGCTCTTGATTACACTATTGTTGTTAGTGCAGGTGCCTCTGAAGCCGCAGCCCTACAATACTTAGCACCTTATACTGGTGCTGCAATTGCTGAGCACTTTATGTACCAAGGCAAAGCAACACTAGTTATTTATGATGATTTAACAAAACAAGCTCAGGCTTATAGACAAATGTCTCTCCTTTTGAGAAGACCACCAGGAAGAGAAGCTTATCCTGGAGATGTTTTTTATTGTCATAGCAGATTACTTGAAAGGGCAGCAAAATTATCTGATGATATGGGCGGAGGTTCAATGACAGCTCTTCCAATCATTGAAACTCAGGCAGGTGACGTTTCTGCTTATATCCCCACTAATGTTATTTCAATTACAGATGGACAAATATTCTTGAGTGCAGATTTATTTAACTCAGGATTAAGACCAGCTATTAATGTTGGTATTTCTGTTAGCCGTGTTGGAGGAGCTGCTCAAACAAAGGCAATTAAGAAAATTGCTGGAACTCTTAAATTAGAATTAGCTCAATTTGATGAATTAGCAGCATTCTCTCAATTCGCTTCTGATCTTGATGAGGCTACTCAACAACAACTTGAAAGAGGGAAAAGATTAAGAGAGTTACTAAAACAAGCACAATTCTCACCGTTAAATCTTGCTGAACAAGTTGCTGTTGTTTATGCAGGTGTTAAGGGTCTTATTGATGAAGTTCCAGTGGAAGATGTAACTAAATTTGCTGCTGAACTAAGAGAATATCTTAAGTTAAACAAAGCAGAATTTATTGAGGAGATTCTTAAAGAGAAGAAATTGAATGATGGCTTAGAAGCAACACTCAAAGAGGTGATTAATGAAGTTAAATCTTCAATGCTTTCCACAGTTTAAATTTATTTAAGGGAATACCATGGCAAATCTTAAAGAAATTAGAGATCGAATAGTTTCTGTTAAAAATACACGAAAAATAACAGAAGCTATGAGATTAGTCGCAGCTGCAAAAGTTAGGAGGGCACAAGATCAAGTTCTTAAGAGTAGGCCTTTTGCAGATAAACTTGCTCGGGTTTTAGAAAATATTCAATCTAGAGTTCAGTTTGAAGCTGTAGATTCTCCTCTTCTATCAAAAAGAGATGTAAAAACAATTTCTTTGGTATGCATAACTGCTGATAGAGGATTATGTGGAGGATACAATACCAACATAATCAAGAAGGTGGAAATTAGGTATGCAGAGTTGATTAAACAAGGTTATGAACCAAATTTGATCTTAGTTGGTAAAAAGGCAATAGGTTATTTCCAAAATAGGAAAGATAGATACACAATTAAAAGCACATTTAAAGAGCTGGAACAGGTACCAACTGCGACAGATTCTGAGGGGATAACTAGTGAAGTATTAGCTGAATTTCTTTCAGAAAATTCTGATAGGGTGGAAATTATTTACACGAAATTCATCACTCTAGTTAGCTGCGCCCCTGTTGTTCAAACACTACTGCCACTGGACCCTCAAGGTATTGCAGATGAAAATGACGAAATTTTTAGGTTGACTACAAAAGATAGTAAATTACTAGTTGAAAAATCAAATATTAAAAAAAGTGATTCAGAGAAGTTACCATCAGATATTGTTTTTGAACAAAGTCCTGATCAATTATTAGATTCGTTATTACCATTATATTTACAGAATCAGGTACTAAGAGCTCTTCAAGAGTCGGCAGCTTCAGAACTCGCTTGCAGGATGACTGCTATGAATAATGCAAGTGATAATGCTAAAGAATTAGCAAGTACTTTGAATCTAACCTATAACAAAGCTAGACAAGCAGCTATTACACAAGAAATATTAGAAGTTGTAGGAGGTTCAGCAGTTTAGCAATAAGATTTAGGATATGCCTGAATACAATATCAAAGTTCAATTTGAGAAAAAGACTTTTAGTTTTTTATGTTCTGAGGATCAAGATATTATTTCAGCGGCAAAAATGAATGGAATAGATTTACC
This sequence comes from Prochlorococcus marinus XMU1406, assembly GCF_017696055.1. Taxonomy (NCBI): domain Bacteria; kingdom Bacillati; phylum Cyanobacteriota; class Cyanophyceae; order Synechococcales; family Prochlorococcaceae; genus Prochlorococcus; species Prochlorococcus marinus. The sequence continues at coordinate 302,891 of NZ_JAAORG010000003.1, read as the reverse complement.
AAGTAGTTGTTGTTCAGGAGTTTGTACAGATTGTGCATCTATGATATTGGAAGGATCTGTAGATCAAGAAGATGCTATGGGATTAAATGATGATTTGAGGGAAAAGGGCTTTGCACTTTTGTGTGTGGCATATCCTAAGTCAGATTTGAATATCGTTATTGGTAAAGAAGTTGAAGATGATTTATATAATGATCAATTTGGTAAATATCAAAAATGAAATTAAGTTCAGTTGATTTTTATTTAGATTGGCCAGACTCAATTAAATTAATCAATTTAAGGGAATTTATCATTGTAAATTTAGAAAGAAAAGGTGATGTAATTCGATGGTCAATTGTTGATATTCAAAATTCTATTGACTCATTTGGCACAAAAAAAATTACAATTAAAGCGGTCTTAGCTAATTAAAGAATATAGATTGAAATATTTTTATTTATGGAAATTTCACCAACAATATTCATTGTCCCAACTGGTATTGGTTGTGAAGTAGGAGGTTTTGCTGGGGATGCACTTCCTACCGCTAAATTATTAGCATCAGCAAGTGGATGTTTAATTACTCATCCAAATGTTATGAATGGTGGTTCTCTTTCTGAAAAAGATAAAAATATTTTTTATGTTGAGGGTTATAGTTTAGACCGACTTGCTAAAGGAGAAATCGCTCTAAAAAGGGTAAAGCAACAGAAAATTGGGATAATTTTTGATTCAGCCATTAAAAGTGAAATATTAGTGAGACATTTACAAGTTGCTGATGCATGTGTTTCTACTTTAGGGATTAATGTTCATTCTTATGTGGTTACAACAAAGCCATTAAATGTAGTACTTGATTCTGATTCGTCAAAAATGAGTGGTGGCACAATTGAAAATCCTGATATTCTAATTGATGCTGGAAAATGTTTAATAGAAAAAGGAGTTACGGCCATAGCAATTGTGGCAAAATTTCCAGATGATTCAGATTCTCTAGAAACAAATATTTATCGAGAAGGAAAAGGGGTTGACCCTATTTCTGGAGTTGAAGCGGTTATAAGTCATCTGATTAGCAAATTCTTAAAAGTCCCCTGTGCTCACGCACCAGCATTAGATCCAATTGAGTTGAATGAAAATTTAGATCCTCGCGCTGCTGCAGAAGAAATTGGATATACCTTTTTACCATCTGTATTGATTGGTTTGAGCAATGCGCCCGATATTGTAGAGTTGCCTGCTAAACATGAATTAATCTCACTACACCCTGATCAGATTGAATCTATTGTTGTTCCTAATGGGGCACTAGGTGGAGAAGCAGTATTAGCAGGTATTGAAAAAAATTTAAATATAATCTCTGTAAAAAATCAAAATACATTAAAAGTGACAAATGAGTTTTATGATTATCCCAATCTTTTTGAAGTGGATAATTATCTAGAAGCTGCAGGCATAATTCTTGCTATCAAAAAAGGTATCAATCTTGATTCAGTTAAACGGCCTTTAAAAAAAATCCAACAGTGTTTTTATGGTGATTAATAAGATATTGCTATGGGAACTCTCCAGTCACTTCCTAATGATTGGCTACTCAGTTTTAGGATTGGAGGAGCCTGCTTTCTTTTGAATTCCGCTTTTTTAATGAGTGAGATAATTTTTAAAATTAAATCTTTTTTATAACCATCTTCTTCTAGCTGTATTAAATCTTTTTTCTCTTCAATAATTCCTTTAAGAATATTATCTAAAATAGAATAAGGCGGGAGAGAATCAGTATCTAATTGATCAGGACCTAATTCGGCACTTGGAGCTTTCGTGCGGATATTTTCTCCAATTATATTTGCATTAGTATCTAACATATATGACTTTCTATGATTTATTGATTCTTCACTATCAAGCCAATTGCATAATTTAAAAACATTAGTTTTATATAAATCCCCAATTACCGATAATCCCCCATTCATATCACCATAAAGTGTGCAATATCCTACAGCTAGCTCTGATTTATTTCCTGTTGAAAGTAATAAATGCTTTTCTTGATTTGCCAAAGCCATCAGAAGAGTTCCTCTGATCCTTGATTGAATATTTTGATTTGTTATTTCGGCCATCTCGAAAGATATGGTTTTTATAAAAGATTCTTCAAAAGAATTCATTAGGTTTTCAATTGGTATGCTATTGAAATTTATTTTTAATCTCCTTGCTAAATCTTTTGCATCACTTTTTGAATGGGATGAACTCCATTTGGAGGGCATTGAGACGCAATAAATATTATTGCTGCCAAGAGCAGCTGTCGCAATTGCTGAAACTAGTGCTGAATCAATGCCACCACTTAGTCCAATTAAAGCTGTTTTAAAACCGCATTTTTGAGCATAATCCCTAACCCCAAGGACTAATGCATCAAAAATTGATGATATTTCAGATTGTTCAAATTCTTTTTTCTCGGGTATTGTTTGCTTAATATGCCAACTTGAGAGGTCTTCTGAAAAAGATTTCAATTGCTTAATTTTAGATCCATTCTTATCAAGAATAAAACTATTTCCATCAAAAATTAAATTATCATTTGCACCAATCTGGTTTACATATATAAGCGGTACTTGAAGATATTTAGCAGCAAAACTGGAAACTTTGGATCTTAGCTCTAACTTTTTGAAGGTATATGGGGAGGCCGATAGATTCACTAAGATATCAACTTTTTTTTTCTTTAAATCAGAAATAGGATTTTCTTTATGAATTCCTCTACCCTCTATATTTTTGTTGACCCATAAATCCTCACATATAGTAAAGCCAATTCGCCAAGTTTTATTATGTATTTCTTTTGTTAATACAGAAACTTTTTCCTCTGATCTAAAGTATCTTTTTTCATCAAATACTTCATATGTGGGAAGAATAATTTTTCGAGCAATTATTTTCCACTCACCGCGCTCAAGCAATGCAATAGAATTATA